>NZ_JAKSXU010000175.1:0-7256 GCF_022829325.1 Methylobacterium sp. J-092
TGCCGGCAGTTCTATGCGATCGACGACAAGGTGTCGGACGGCTTGTCTCGCACCGTGCGGCTTACCCTCGATCAAAGCCTTGGCCCAAAGCAGGCGCAGACCGCCGTGGATGATGAAGGCAAGCGTCTAGCGCAGGAAATCACGGAGGTCGGCCCCGAGCGCTGGTGCGCCGATCAGCGGACCATCCTGAATACCGAGGGCGTTCGCGTCTTCCTGGACTGACCGGCCGCCTTGAGCGCGGACTAGACCAGCCAACATGCCCTGGCGGGAAACAAGATCGCGTGTCGGAGCGGTGCATGGTCGAGCCAACCCCAAGCCAGTGCGAAGTGAAGGTCGATGGGCGGTGGCTCATCGTCAGCCTCGCCGAAGCCTCGACCCGGTTCGCCGCAGCGGAGAAGCGGTGTCCAGCCTGTCATGGTCGCGTTGCAACTCCCGGCACCTTCACCGCGAAGGAAAGGCGAAGGCTCGACCACCGTCGCAATCACTCCGGCTGCCCGTTGCTGCCGAAGATTTACTGCGGCACCCCATCGCCGCATCCAAACCCAGTTGAGTAGGGCGCGATCGGACCCGTGGGCGTACCATCTCGACAACATGGCACTCGCCAGCAGCTTCAGTGCGTGTGGTGTGATACCCCTGCTCCTACCGTGCTCCTTACCGTGACACTGCCGTACCTTGCCGTGCACGACCGTGGCCTTGCCGCGGAGCTACGATGGCCGTCGCCAGCGGGCCACAAAGGGCCACACGATGCCCACAATAGGCCCAGCGAAAGCCCACCATTCAGGGGTATTCACACCACATGCACTGAAGCTGTTCCGCCCAGCGCTCGACAATCGCACCATGTCACCTAAACTCCTTGCTGGGATGCCACGCGTCGCCTTCCACGATTTTCTCGGTGGGCAATCGGCATCCAATAAGGGCGATCAATGACCCCCGCCCCTCCGCGCCCTCGCTATCAGCGGATATTCTTTGCTGGCGGTCGTGGGCTCATCGCTGTTCCTCTTCTGGCCGAGTCACTGGCTCGCCCCGCTTATCGACCCGTTCTTCAAGCGATATCGCAGCTCGCATTCCTCAAGCGGCTGGAGCGCTGGATAGCTACCAAGCCCCGATGGCTCATTCTCGCGGTCATCGCAGTCCCTTTTCTGGGAGTGGAACCGCTCAAGGTGGTGGGCCTCCTCTGGATTGGGGAAGGACTGATCCTGCGCGGCCTCGGACTGCTCGCCTTTGCCTACGGCGCGAGCTTCGTTCTCGTTGAGCGCATTTATCACGCGGGACGGGACAAGCTCCGCACCTACCACTGGCTCGCCGTAAGTCTCGACTTTGTCACGGGTATCCGCGATGCCGTACTCGCAAACCTGCGCAAAACACGAGCTTGGCAAATGGCGGAAACGACTGCCCGCGCAGCCGCGCACTCAGCCCGTGCCTCGCTTCACTGGATGAAAGCTCAGATGCAGCGCATCCGACGTCCTCGACAGGCATAACGGCTGCGCTGGATCACCCCAAAATTTGAGCGATGACAATATCGAACGCGAGCACAGGCTCTTTATGACATCCGGAGTGGAGGTAGGATCGAATGAGGTCGTCCTGTCTCGCAGTTATGGAGACGGTGATGGTTCTGCGCACGGCCATGGACGAGCTCTGCGCTGTGAGAGAATTCCTTACAAGTCATATCCCCGTCACAGCGACAGCTTTCCTCCGCTTCCCACCTGTAAGTCTCTGTCCCAACGAGCAACCTGCAAACGGACGTTTTCGGGTTCTGCAGAGGGTCGATAGCAGCTTGAGCGATATGTCAGATGCCCGACCGTTTTCCCTTCAGCCTGACAGGCGCTCGAATTTTACGCTCGTAACCGGGTCAAACTTGTCGGGAAAACGTGTCGGACAATCTAGTGCCGGGTAATGGGTATTTTCCGATCCTGACAGTCGAGGGCCTGATACTGCCAGATGCGGTGGGGCAGCCCGTCATGCTTCCATCTAGGCCGCAGGATTAGGTCGAGCCCCTACCGCGCCACCGGCCGTGGCTCGTGCCCCTGCATCCCGCTGGACCGGGCCAGCAGCAGTAGGCGCTGCACCAGATCCTCGGTGCCACGGCTGCCCGCCGGCTTGCGAGCTATGGCCTGAAGGCTCGGCGCCATGGTCGGATCGAGCAGCATCCTCGCTACGGCCGCGGTGTTGCCCATCATCCGCGCCTGTGTGACCGCGTCGCCAACACCTCTGCGCAGGCCGACGAACGCGCCGCCAGCAGCCCCGTGCAGGCCACCGAAGGCCCCACCAAGCGCCGCGCTCGACACCACGTCGCTCACCGCCTGCCCAACCGGCGTCTTACCGCTGCCGAGCTGCTTCTGGATTGCCTGATTGAACGCCGTGTCGCTGCCCCGCTGTGGCCGATAGCCCGTTGCTTCCAAGGCAGTCAGGAAGCGATCCATCACGCTGCCGGTCTGCTCCCCGTCCGGAAGGGCGCGCAGGCCCGCGTCGAGGTTGGTGCGCTGCTGCGGGTTGCCCCTCACGGCGGAAGCGAACCCAGCCCCACCGTACTGCTGGGCGACTCCGCGCACGGTCTGAGTCGCCTCGTTGAACACGCCTTCCAGATGCGTCCGGGCCAATGCGCGGGCGACGGTCGGGTTGTTGCGAGCCAGCGCCACCATTGCACCGCCGACCTCGCCCTGGCTGTTCGGCAAGGGGTTCGCCGGGAACAGGGCACGGGTCGCTGTTCCGGTCTCATCGGTAGCGGCGACCTTTCCGAGCGGCGTCTTTTCGACCAGAGCGAGTGCGTCACGGGCACGAGCAACATCCCGACGCGGCTCCGACGCGGGATTGCGCGCGAGAAATGGTCCTACCGACGTTGGGGGTAACATCTATAAGGGAGATATCTATAGACGTTACCCCCAACGTCAGACGCGTCTCCTACAAGCGCCTGGGCCGCTTCAAGCCCGCCCGCGCCATCCTCCTTCCGAACGCTCCCGCCGACCTGAAAACGTGGCTCTCTGACCGCCTCGGCGCGATCGAGTGGATCAGGTTCGAGAACGAGCAGCTGACGCCTTCTCAGGAAGCCACCGCGCCAGCCTCGCCGCAGCGCGCCGCACCCCTGCCCCACGCCGCCGACTACGACCCTGCCCTCGTCGCCCGCTACAGCCTCGTCGCCCGCCGCGAGCCCGACGCCGCTCGCTTGGCCCCGATCCGCGCCGAGGTGATCCGCTTCGACCCGGCTGCCCCGATCTCCTTCCCGCCCCTGATCGCCGGCCGCCTCGGCCTGATGCGCGCCGCCGAGGCGACCGGCCGTGTCGCCGCCTTGGAGCTTGCGGAATGATCTCGACCCAGCTCGTCGCCACCCAACAGGCTCTGGCCGACATCTTCGACCGGCACGACCACGTCTTCCTGGCCTTCAGCGGCGGCAAGGACTCCGCCACCCTCGCCCATCTCTGCCGCCCCTGGCGCGACCGCCTTGCCCTGCTCTGGATGAACACAGGCGCCGCCGCGCCCTTCATCCGCGATCACGTCCTGAGCCACCGCACCGACTTCGAGGTGATCGAGCTGCACCCGGCGCGGCCCATGGTCGAAAACTGGCAGGAATGGGGCGTTCCGGCCGACCTGATCGCCGTCGAGAACCTTGCCACGGTTGGATGGCGTGAGCCGAAGGTGCAGCCCTGGCCGGCTTGCTGCGCTGTTCACCGGCTGCAACCAGCCGTCACATTCGTGGAAGGCGTTCACGGCCCGTGCGCGCTGCTCAACGGCCAGCGGCAGCAGGACAAGGGCGGCACAGCCGAGAGCGTTGCGTCCGCATTTCCCGCGCACGTCGAGGTCGCTATGCCATTGTGGTCCTGGACCGACGCGGAGGTGCGGGCTTTCGTCGCCGAGCAAGGCATCCGCCTGCATCCACACCATGCCGATTGCCCGACTTCAGTTGAGTGCGTCCGTTGTCCGGCAAACTTGTCGGCTGAAAAGCTCCGCCTGCTAGATCGCCTCTATCCAGACGATGCCGCCTTTGCACGCAACGCCGCGCGCTACACGCTCGCCGCCGCCGCAGCCAAGGCGACCGAGGCCCTAGGCGTCATCAACGGCACTGGCCTAGCCCTGAGGGAGATCCGACTATGAACGCCCGCGAACTCGCCGCCTTCACCGCCGGCATCCAAGCCGCTCGCCAAGCCGCCATGACGGCCGCCTTGTCGATCGAGGTCCGCGACGACGCCCGAGAGGTTCGCCAGCAGGCCGCAGCCGCAGCCCTTCATGGTCTCGCCGCCGGGCTGAAGGTCGCCTTCCTAGATCCCCCGGCCGAGCCTGATCCGACAACCTCGACCTGCATTCCACCTGCATTTGCAGACCCCAACAAGGAAATAGATGTCATAGGTGCTGTCTATGAAGATGATGTGATAGGATAGACCATGACCACGGCAGGCAAATTTGAGCCCGGCCAGTCCGGCAACCCGGCTGGTAAGGCGAAGGGTACGCGGCACCGCACGACGCTCGCCATGGAGGCGTTGCTGGAAGGCGAGGCCGAGACTCTGACCCGCAAAGCCATCGAACTCGCCTGCGAGGGCGACACGGTTGCTCTGCGACTTTGCCTGGACCGCCTCGCGCCCGTGCGGAAGGACCGACACGTCATCTTCGACTTGCCGGCGATCGACACCACGGCCGACCTGCCGAAGGCGACCAACGCCCTCCTGCAGGCTATCGCAGCTGGAGAACTCACCCCGTCTGAGGCCGCCGACATCGGCAAGGCCGTAGACGCCCACGTCCGCGCGATCGAGGTCACGGACCTGCATCAGCGCCTCGCCCGCCTCGAAGAAGGAATGCAGCAATGACTTCCCGCGTGATCGACCTCCGCCTCCGCAAGATCGAGAAGCAGCAGAGCGCCAACCGCTTCGACCGCATGTCCGAGGCCGAGTTGGACGACGAGATCAACCAGGGCCTCGCCGTGGTGTGCTTCGGCTATCCATCGGTCAACGCCGCCGCCGAGGCGTTCCGGGCGTCCCCCAGCCTCGAAGACCACCACCTCGCCGAACAGCTCGACTGGTACATCGGCTATGTCGCCGAGGAGCGTGCGGCTGGGCGCATGAACTGAAGACAGGCAGGTGCCGGCGCCCCGACCCTGATCCTCACCGATCGCCCCCAGGCGCCGGGCCTGACATCCACGTCGAGGACTGGCAGGCATGGATTGCTAATGGCCTCGGCATCGTCACCAACGGCGTGCTCTGCGTCACCGGCCCGGAACTGACAGCGGACGAGTGGGCGGCGCAGCATGCCACGGAGCATTGAGATCCGGTCCGCTGGCGGCACTTCAGCTCGCCATGGCCCGCATCTCGGGCGCACCTTCGCGCAAGACGTAGCCGCGGCCCCAGATGGTCTCGATGTAGTTCTTGCCCTGGCTGGCGTTGGCGAGCTTCTTCCGCAGCTTGCAGATGAACACGTCGATGATCTTCAACTCGGGCTCGTCCATGCCGCCGTAGAGTTGGTTGAGGAACATCTCCTTGGTGATCGTCGTACCCTTCCGCAGAGAGAGGAGTTCCAGCATCTGGTACTCTTTGCCGGTGAGCGGGACCCGCGTTCCGGCAATCTCGACGACCTTCTGGTCGAGGTTGATAATCATGTCGTCGATCGTGATTACCGCTTCCGCATGCCCCTGCGACCGGCGGACGATCGCTTGGATGCGGGCCACGAGTTCGTCCTTGTGGAACGGCTTGGTGAGGTAATCGTCGGCGCCGAAGCCGAGGCCCTTCACCTTGTCCTCGATGCTGGCCATGCCCGACAGGATCAGGATCGGCGTCTTCACCTTGGCGAGGCGAAGGCTGCGAAGCACCTCATATCCCGACATGTCAGGCAGGTTCAGGTCGAGCAGGATGATGTCGTAATCGTAGAGCTTGCCGAGATCGACTCCCTCCTCACCGAGATCGGTCACGAAGGGATTGAACCCTGCCGTCTTAAGCATCAGCTCGATGCTCTGCGCTACCGACGCATCATCCTCGATTAGCAGAACCCGCATCGTCCAACCCCGAAAAATCTAAGAAACTCCTAATGCGGTATCCCTAACAAAAGCTTGACGCTCGATTTGCCATGTCGTTATGGCAAGCGATAGGTCTTCCAAGGATAATAGTATGACTGGTGGTGCGATGCTCGTTTCGGGGCGCGATGAGTTCGAAATGACGGCCGACCTTGTCGCCGCCTACGTCTCCAACAACCGAGTGTCGTTGAGTGAGCTGCCTGGTGTGATCGTCTCCGTGCACGCGGCGTTGTCTAGCCTGGGCAAGGAAGAAACAGCCGAGCCCGCCGTTGAGAAGCCGACGCCCGCCCAGATCCGCAAATCGATCACCCCCGACGGTATGGTCAGCTTCGAGGACGGCAAGATCTACAAGACGATGAAGCGCCACCTCACGCTTCGCGGGCTCACACCGGATAGCTACCGTGCGAAGTACGGCCTGCCGTCTGACTACCCCATCGTATCGGCCGCCTACTCGGCCAAGCGGTCCGACCTGGCGCGTTCACTCGGCCTCGGCCAGCAGCGGCGCAAGGCAGCTCCGTAGGCTGCTGATACGGGAGAGACGATCTCCGAAGCGCCCAAGACCCGTGGTCAGAAGCCTAAGGCCGTAGAAGCCTCTAAGGCAGCCCCGGAAGGCTCGGGGCCGTAAGAAGGCTGCCGAGGGGGGCCTGAGGCCGCTCAGCACCCTGTTTCGGGACACCACACCTTCATCCGGTTTGACGCTGGCTCTACCGCGTTGCGGCATACCGCATCTGGGCCATGGACTGCGTATCGGCCCGGCGCAGGTGAGATATGGGGCTCACGACGGCGTGCGGTGGGAAGTAAACTCTGGTGCAGGTGCAGCGGATCAAAGCGCGCACCGCTTGAGATCGACGCTGACAATTTCGACTGCGATGAGCAGGGCGTGACCGGGAAACCGGCGCGCCCTTCTTCGTGAAAGGTCTGGTGAGTCAATGACAACCGGGCTAATGCCGCGCTTGCAGGTGTGCGCCGCAGCAATTCTCAGAGGCTGTTTTACGCTGATTTTTCAATGCGGTTGGCGTGGAACCAATTGCGTATAAACCAACTTTTGATCAAATTAGCTATCTCAACTCAAAATTGACGGGCCTGCGCCGGCCTCGTTCCAGACCAGTAGCAGAGCGCAAAATGAGACATCGGGATCACTGCGTACCCCTGTCTGGCCCAGACTCCGATCCTGTTCTCTACGGCGTAGCTCAGGGATTGGCTGAGCTGTTCCCACCCGTCGAGCTGACGCCAGTTCGTGATGACCAGGGTGAGCAGATCGATGAGG
>NZ_JAKSXU010000200.1:0-122759 GCF_022829325.1 Methylobacterium sp. J-092
TTCTTTCCCTACATCGCGCTATGCCGATCCGTGGTCTTGGTCGGGGTTGTGTGGCGAATCAGGCTTCCTACACACGCCACGCCCAGCCGCCGCTAAGCCATACCGTACACTCCTCCCCTCCAGGACGCTTGGCCGACGACCGGGCTGGGGCGGGGTTCGGGGACTATCCAGCCGTCGCGCACAAGACATCCACCGATGGCGGCGGCGCGTACCTCCCTCCCCCGCAGAGGGGGGAGGGAGAAGCGCGCGTGCCTTGCCGCGCGTTATCGTATGGTCGAGGCCGGACGAGCGGGGCGGATCTGCGCGCAATGAGGAGCCTTCGGGAATGAGCGGCGCGGAGGATCCACCGGCGCGGGCGGCCCCGCAAGCCGGAAGCGCCGTCGCGATCGCAAGCTTCGGCATGCGGCTGCCGACCCTGCAAGATCGCGGCGCCCGCTACGGCGTGTTCTTCGCCACCTATCTCTACCAGGGGCTGGTCGCCGGATTCTCGCTGACCGCGCTCGCCAACCATCTCGCGGCGCAGGGCGTGTCGAGCGCCGAGGTCGGCGTCCACTTCGCCATCGCCGGCCTGCCCTGGACGGTGCAGCCGATCCTGTGGGGGCCGCTGGTCGACCGGGCGAGCGGGTTCGCGATGGGGCGGCGCCGGGCCTGGAGCGTGCTCGCGATCCTCGGCTGCCACGCGGCGCTCGCCGGGCTGCTGCTGGTGCCGGACGCCCGCGCGCTCGGCGCTCTGGGGGGCGTCTTCCTCGTGCACAGCACCTTCGCTGCCCTGCTCGACACCGCCTGCGACCGGATGGTGATGGACCATGTCCCGCCGGGCGAGCTCGGGCGGATGAGCGCCTGCACGCGGGCCGGCTTCGTCGCCGGCACCAGCCTCGGCGCCGGCCTGTTCGGCTGGCTGCTCGCCGCCTACGGGTTCGGGTTCAGCACCGCCTGCCTGCTCGCGACCGCCATCCTCGCCGGCCTGCCGATCCTGCTGGTGCGCGAGGCGCCGGGCGACGCCCTGCTCTCGCCGGCGCGGCGGCCGAGCGCGGGGGGCGGGCGGAAGGTCCCGTTCGCGCGGTTCCTGCGCCGGCTGGCCCTGGGCCTGCGCCGGCCGAACGCCCTCCGGCTCGTCGCCCTGTGCTTCTCGGTCGACGGGGGGCTCGCCCTGTTCGAGCTGCCGTTCTCGGTCGATCTCGTCCAGGCGCAGGGCTGGGATGCCGCCGAGCTGTCGCGGCTCCAGGCCGGCCTCGCCTTCGCCGGCGGAACCCTGGGAGCGCTCGGCATCGGCCTGTGGTGCGACCGCGCCGGGCCGTTGCCGGCCCTGCGCACCCTGTTCGCGGCGAGTGCCGCCGCGTTCTTCGCCACCGCGTGCCTGATCGCGGGCGGCTTCGCCGCATCGGCCGGCCCGCTGATCCTCGGCTTCACCAACGTCCTGCCCGGCCTGCTGATCGTCGCCCTGGTGCCGGCGCTGATGCAGGCGAGCCGAGGCCGGGCCGGCGCGGCGACGCAGTTCGAGGTGTTCATGGCGGTGATGAACCTCGGCTCCGTCGCGGGCGGGGCGGCCTCGGGCGTGCTGGCGCCGGTGCTGCCGCTGTCGGGGGTCGCCCTCCTTGCCGGGCTGGTCCTCGTCGGGGCGGCGGCGCTGGTCCGGCGCCCGGACCTGATCCTGCCGCGGCAACGGCCCGGCGATGCACGATCGCTGTGAATCGCGACGCTTCGGCTCGGTCTCCAAGTGATCCCGGCCGGGGGGAAATCGGTTAGAAGCCCGATCGCCCCCTGCGGAAGTCTCGAGCCCGATGCCGAAGCCCCAGCCTGCCGCCTCGAAGTCTGCCGCCCCGAAATCGGCCGGCGTCGAATCCGTCCCGCCGGAGGCCGTCACGCTCACCGCCGAGGCGGCGCGGGCGCGCCACGCCGCGCTCTCCGCCGAGATCGCCGAGGCCGACCGGCTCTACCACCAGGAGGACGCGCCCGAGATCTCGGACGCCGCCTACGACGCCCTGCGCCGGGAACTGGAGACGCTGGAAGCGCAGGTCCCCGACCTTGCCGGCACCGGCATCGCCAGCGCGTCGGTGGGCGCGAAGCCCTCCGAGAAGTTCGCTAAGGTGCGCCATGCGGTGCCGATGCTTTCCCTCGGCAACGCCTTCGCCGACGCGGAGGTCGAGGAGTTCGTCGCCCGCGTGCGCCGCTTCCTCAACCGCCCGGAGGAACCGCTCGCTTTCACGGCCGAGCCGAAGATCGACGGTCTTTCGCTGTCGCTGCGCTACGAGGACGGGCGCCTCGTCACCGCCGCCACCCGCGGCGACGGGGAGACCGGCGAGAACGTCACGGCCAATGCCCGCACGGTCGAGGACATCCCCCAGGCGCTCGCCGGCAGCGGCTGGCCGGCGGTCTGCGAGGTGCGCGGCGAGGTCTACCTCTCGCACGCGGATTTCGCCGCGATCAACGCCCGCCAGGAGGCGGCGGGCAAGCCGCTTTTCGCCAACCCGCGCAACGCCGCCGCCGGCTCGCTGCGCCAGCTCGATCCGTCGATCACCGCCGCGCGGCCGCTGAAGTTCTTCGCCTACGCCTGGGGCGAGGTGGTGCCGCCGTTCGAGGGAACGCAATCGGGGGTGATGGACCGGTTCCGCGCGTGGGGCCTGCCGGTGAACCCGCTGACCGTCACCTGCACGGATGCGGCCGGCATGATCGCGCATTACCGGCGGATCGAGGCCGACCGGCCGACGCTGGGCTACGACATCGACGGCGTCGTCTACAAGGTCGACGACCTCGCCCTGCAGAAGCGGCTCGGCTTCGTGTCGCGGAGCCCGCGCTGGGCCCTGGCCCACAAGTTCGCGGCGCAGGAGGCGTTCACGGTGGTCGAGGGCATCGACATCAACGTCGGCCGCACCGGCTCGCTCAACCCGCTCGCGCGCCTGCGCCCGGTGACGGTCGGCGGCGTCGTGGTCTCGAACGCGACGCTGCACAACGAGGGCTACGTCAAGGGCGTCGGCGGCGACGGCGAGCCGATCCGCGACGGCCGCGACATCCGCGTCGGCGACACCGTGGTGGTGCTGCGGGCCGGCGACGTGATCCCGAAGGTGATGGACGTGGTGCTGGAGAAGCGCCCGGCCGACGCGAAGCCCTTCGACTTTCCCGAGACCTGCCCGGCCTGCGGCAGCAAGGCGGTCCGCGAGATCAACCCGCGCACCGGCAAGCCCGACGCGGTGCGACGCTGCACCGGCGGGCTGATCTGCCCGGCCCAAGGGGTCGAGCGGCTGAAGCACTTCGTCTCGCGCAACGGCTTCGACCTCGAAGGCTTCGGGCAGACCTACATCGAGGTGCTGTTCGAGGCCGGGCTCGTGACACAACCGGCCGACCTGTTCACCCTCGAATTCGAGCCGCTGAAGGCGGCGATCGTCGCGCGGCGCGAGGCCCTGTCGGCGGAGCGCCGGGCGGAGGGGGCGCCGGCGCCGAAGAAGCCGACCAAGAAGAAGGGCGAGGAGGAGGACAAGGCGATCCACAACCTGCTCGCGGCGGTCGCCGAGCGCCGCAGCTTGCCGATGAACCGCTTCCTGTTCGCCCTCGGCATTCCGGACATCGGCGAATCGACCGCCAAGGCCCTGGCCAAGCGGTTCTCGGACTTTTCGGAGCTGAAGACGGCGCTGCGGGCGGCGGCCGACGCGCAGGCCGGGCCGGACTGGATCGAGCTCTCAGCGGTGCCGCGGATCGGGCCGACCACCCGCGACCGGCTGCTCGAGGCCGGCCTGCCGGGCGAAGCGGCACATTCGGCTGACGCGGAACCTCCGGCGGAAGCGGGCGATGCCGAGGAGGGCGAAGCCGCGCCGGCGGACGCCGGCAGGATCCGGTTCAGCACCAGCCAGCGCGCCAGCCTGATCGCCCATTACGGCAGCCTGGACGCCGCCCGGGCGGCGATCGCGCGCGCGGCCGAGCAGCGACCCGGGGACGCCTACCGGGTCTTCGCCGACGACGGCGAGATCGGCCCGGTGGCGACCGACTCGCTGATCGCGTTCTTCTCCGAGCCGCACAACGACGCCGCCGTCTCGGCGCTGCTCGCCGAGGTGACGGTGGCGCCGATGGAGGCGGCCGCGCGCACGGCGGCGTTCTCGGGCAAGACCGTGGTCTTCACCGGAACGCTGGAGAAGATGACCCGCAACGAGGCCAAGGCCACCGCGGAACGTCTCGGGGCGAAGGTCTCGGGCTCGGTCTCGGCGAAGACCGACCTCGTCGTCGCCGGCCCCGGCGCCGGCTCGAAGCTGAAGGATGCCGAGAAGCACGGGGTGCGCGTCGTCTCGGAAGACGAATGGCTCGCGATGGTCGCAGGCGCTTGAAGCGCGAGTCCGCGGGTCATAGACCTGGGTCATGACACCCCCGCGGCCGTCCCGTTCAGGCACATGACCGTCGTCGCCCTCGATTTCGAGACCGCCAACGAGCAGCGCGACAGCGCCTGCGCGATCGGGCTCGCCTGGATCGAGGGGGGCCGCGTGGTCCGGCGCGCGTCCCGGCTGATCCGGCCGCCGGAGCTGCGGTTCTCGCCCGGCAACATCCGCGTCCACGGGATCGTCCCGGCCGACGTGCGCGACAAGCCGAATTTCGGCGAGGCGGTCGCCGAGTTCCTGCCCGACCTCGCCGGCGGGCTGATCCTCGCCCACAACGCGAGCTTCGACATCGGCGTGCTGCGGGCCTCGCTCCAGGCCTGCGGGCTGCCGGCGCCCCCCTTGCGCTACCTCTGCACGGTGCAGGTCGCCCGCCGCGTGTTCCCGGACCCGGAGGGCTGCGGCCTCGGCAAGGTCGCCCGCCGCCTCGGCATCCGGTTCGAGCACCACGACGCCGGCGAGGACGCCTATGCCTGCGCCGAGATCGCGCTCGCGGCCGTCCGGCAGACGGAGGCCGCGGACGTGCCCGACCTGTCGCGGGTGCTGTCGCTGCCGGCGACGCGGATCGACGGGAGCGCCGCGATCCCGCGGGCGGGCGCCGGCGCGATCAGCGGCCGCATCCTGCGGGCGCTCAAGCCGGCCGAGCCGGACGCGCTGCGCTTCGCCATGCGCGGCAGCACCGGCAACCGCTACGAGGTCTCGCTGGAGGACCGCAGGAGCGGCTTGATGCTGCGCTGCACCTGCATGGCCGGCCGCCACGGAGTGCGCTGCCGCCACGTGAAGGCGCTCGTCGTCGGCGACATCACCGACCTACTGTCGAACAACCACGCCGACGTCGAGGTGCTGCGGCGCCGGCTGGCCGCGGTGGGGTGAGACGGGACGCCGTCTTGGATCCAAACGCCCACGATGCCGTGAGCTCCCTCCCCCTGAAGTGGGGGAGGGAAAGGGCGATCACGCCGCCTTCTTCGCCGCCTCGCCGTAGAACGTGCCGCCGCTCTCGGCCATGGCGCGCAGGTTGTCGGGCACCGCGAAGCGCGGGCCGTGCTTGGCCTCAAGCCCCTCGGCCAGGGCGACGAAGTCCTTCGCGCCCATGAAGTCGATGTAGGACAGGGCGCCGCCGGTGAACGGGGCGAAGCCGAAGCCGAGGATCGAGCCGACGTCGGCCTCGCGCGGATCGGTGATGACGCCCTCGCCCACCGTGCGCGCGGCCTCCAGCGCCTGGACCACGAGGAGCCGGTGCTTCAGCTCGGCGATGTCGAGGGTGTCCGGGTCGAGGTGGGTCGGCTGCAGGTCCTTCAGCCCGGGCCACAGACGCTTCGGGGCGCCCTCCGGGTAGTCGTAGAAGCCCTTCCGGTTCTTGCGCCCGAGCCGCCCCTGGTTCTCGACGAGCTCGACGAGCAGCGCCTTCTGCGCCGGGTCGACCGCGTCCGGGCCGAGCTGCGCCTCCGTCGCCTTGGCGATCGTCAGGCCGAGGTCGAGGGCGACCTCGTCGTTGAGCGAGAGCGGGCCGACCGGCATGCCGGCCATCTTGCCGGCGTTCTCGATCATCGCGGGCGGCACGCCCTCGTTGAGCATCTTGTGCCCTTCCAGGATGTAGGCGCCGACGCAGCGGTTGGCGAAGAAGCCACGGGCGTCGTTCACGACGATCGGCGTCTTCTTCACCGTGCGGACGTAGTCCAGCGCGGTGGCGAGCGCCCGGTCGCCGGTGGCCTCGCCCTTGATGATCTCGACGAGCATCATCTTCTCGACCGGCGAGAAGAAGTGGATGCCGACGAAGGCTTCCGGGCGCGAGGACGCCTTGGCGAGGCCGGAGATCGGCAGCGTCGAGGTGTTGGAGGCGAAGATCGTGTCGGGGCCGATCACCGCCTCGACCTTGGCGATCACCTCGGCCTTCACCTTCGGGTCCTCGAACACCGCCTCGATGACGAGGTCGCAATCGGCGAGATCCGCGTAGTCGGCCGACGCCTGGATGCGGGCGAGCAGCGCGTCGCGGTCGGCGGTCTTGGCGCGGCCCTTGTTGATCTGCCCGGTGATCAGCGCGTGGGCGTAGGCCTTGCCCTTCTCGGCCGCCTCGGTCGACTGGTCGACGAGCACCACCTCGAGGCCGGCATTGGCGGTGACGTAGGCGACGCCGGCGCCCATGAAGCCGGCGCCGACCACGCCGACCTTGCGCAGGCTGGTGGCGGGCACGTCCTTCGGGCGGCGCGCGCCCTTGTTCAGCTCGCCCATCGAGATGAACAGCGTGCGGATCATCGCCGCCGCCTCCTTGGTGCGCAGGATCATCGCGAAGTAGCGGCTCTCGACCTTGAGGCCGAGGTCCATCGGCAGCTGCAGGCCCTCGTAGACCGAGGCCAGGATCGCCTTCGCCGCCGGGTAGTTGTCGTGCGTCTCGCGCCGGTAGATCGCGTTGGCCGGGGGCCAGATCATCATGCCGGCCGGCGAATACACCTTGCCCGACGGGGCCTTGAACTTCGGCACGTCCCAGGGCGCCACCGCCGAGCCGCCGGCGAGGATCCAGGCCTTGGCCTTGGCCACGATCTCGTCCTTGCCCGCGACCTCGTGGACGAGGCCCATGCTCCTGGCCATCGCCGGGCGGATCTGCTCGCCCTTGAACAGCATCTGCAGGGCGTCGCCGGTCTGCATCAGCCGCGCCACGCGCTGGGTGCCGCCGCCGCCGGGAAACAGCCCGACCTTGATCTCGGGCAGGCCGACCCGGGTCTTCGGGTCGTCCGAGACCACGCGGTGATGGCAGGACAGCGCCAGCTCGAACGCGCCGCCGAGGCAGAGCCCGCTCACCGCCGCCGCGAAGGGCTTGCCGCAGGTCTCGAGCTTGCGGAACACCAGCGAGAGCCGACGCGACGCCTCGAAGAAGTGGCGCATGGCGGGCTCCTCGCCCTGCTCGCGCTTGAGCTTCTCGTATTCGAGCCCGAGGCCCTGCAGCATCGTGAGGTCGGCGCCGCCCGAGAAGTTGTCCTTGCCCGAGGTGATGACGCAGCCCTTCACGGCCGGATCGGCGACGACCGCGTCGACGATCGCCTCGATCTCGTCGATCACGGCCTGCGTGATGACGTTCATCGAGCGGCCGGGGCAATCCCAGACGGCCAGGGCGACGCCGTCGGCATCGGTCTCGAAGCGAAAGTTCTGGAGATTCATCGCTGATCCTCGGATGACCGAACGCATGTAGTCCGGCGCGTTAACAGTGTGGAGATACTTGCTCTTCAGAAGGCTTGAGGGGGTCGAGCAACGGAAACTAGCCCATGATCGTCGATGCCGAGCGTGCCGATGCCAGACCAGCCGACGCCGCGCCGGCCGACGGGAAGGCGACCGCCGGGAAGTGCCGGGCCTGCCGCAACGGCGAGGAACTCGGCTTCACCTTCACCATGGCGTTCCAGCCGATCCTGGACACGGTCGACGGCCGCGTCTGGGGCTACGAGGCCCTGGTCCGCGGGCCGGAAGGACAGTCGGCGGCCTCGATCCTCGACCGCGTGACCGACGAGACGCGCTACCGCTTCGACCAGGCCGCCCGGGTCAAGGCGATCGAGCTCGCCGGGCGCCTGTTCCCGAAGGACGACCGGACGCGCCTGTCGATCAACTTCATGCCCAACGCCGTGTACGAGCCGGCAGCCTGCATCCGCGCCTCGCTCGAGGCCGCGCGCCGGGTCGGCTTCGAGCACCGCCGGATCATGTTCGAGTTCACCGAGAACGAGCGCTTCCGCGACATCGCCCACGTGAAGCGCATCATCGCCGAGTACCGGCGCCAGGGCTTCCTCACCGCGCTGGACGATTTCGGCGCCGGCTATGCCGGGCTGAGCCTGCTGGCGAACTTCCGCACCGACCTGATCAAGATCGACATGGACCTGCTGCGCGGCATCGACGCCGATGCCGGGCGCGGCGCGATCGTGGCGGGCCTCGTCGCCATCGCGCGCGGCCTCGACGTCTCGGTGCTGGCCGAGGGCGTCGAGACGCAAGCCGAGTTCGACGCCCTGCGCGACCTCGGGATCACGCTGTTCCAGGGCTATCACTTCGCCAAGCCCCGGTTCGAAGGCCTGCCGGAGGTGGCGGGCTTTCCCGGGTCGGAGCGATCCGCGCAGGCCGCCTGAGCTGGGCTGGGGGGCCATGCCCGGATCGCTCCGCCGCCGACGTCAGCGCGCCGGGGCCGGCGCGGGCGCCGGGGCGGGTGCCGGAGTCGGCGCAGGCATCGGAGCCCCGGCCTTCGGCGTGTTGTCGCCGGCCGCCGCGATCGCCAGCATGTTGAGCAGCTTCGTCACCGAAGCCTGCGAGATCGCCGTCACCGACGAGGACGGGTCGGCGTTGATGGCCTGGAACTTGAGGTAGGTCTTGTCCTCGTAGATCTCGTTGAGGTGCTTGAGCTCGGTCAGCGTGAACTTGGTCGCGTATTCCTTCGACAGGCCCTCGACCATGATGCCGCTCTGCTTGTCGAACTCGGCCATCAGCTCCTTGCGGACGGCGTCCGACTTGTCGTCCGGCATCGCGGCGACGGTCTTCTCGAGCGCGGCGTCGAAGCCGGTCTTCAGGTTCTTGATCAGCGTCTTGCTGACGAGCGTCTTGGCCTCGGCGACCTTGTCGGCCGCCTCGTCCGCGCGGGCGGCGATGGGCAGGGCGAGCGCGGTCGTCAGGCACAGGGTGGCGAGAAGGCGGGTCATCGTTTCTCCCAAAGGTTCGTGTCGTCCCCGCCGTTTCCCGGCACGGGTCGGGGCCGGCTCTAGCAGCGTTCGCGCCGAATAGGGAACGCGCCGGCCGGTTCGAGACCGCGTCAGACCCGCTCGATGATCGTCGCCGTGCCCATGCCGGCGCCGATGCACAGGGTCACCAGGGCGCGCTCCTTGCCGGTGCGCTCCAGCTCGTCGAGCACGGTGCCCAGGATCATCGCGCCGGTGGCGCCGAGCGGATGGCCCATGGCGATGGCGCCGCCGTTGACGTTGACCTTGGCCGGATCGAGGTCGAACGCCTGCTGGAAGCGCAGGACCACGGCGGCGAAGGCCTCGTTGACCTCGAACAGGTCGATGTCGGAGAGCTGCATCCCGGCCCGCGCCAGCACCTTCCTCGTCACGTCGACCGGGCCTGTCAGCATCAGCGCCGGATCGGAGCCGATGTTGGCGAAGGCGCGGATACGTGCACGCGGCTTCAGGCCCGCGGCGACGCCCGCCTCTCGCGAGCCGATCAGCACCGCGGCGGCGCCGTCGACGATGCCCGACGAGTTGCCGGCATGGTGGACGTGGTCGACCGCCTCGACGTCCGGATGCGCGTCGACCGCCACCGCGTCGAAGCCGCCCATCTGGCCCATCTGCACGAACGAGGCCTTCAGCTGCCCGAGCGACTGCATGTCGGTCGCGGGCCGCATGTGCTCGTCGCGGTCGAGCAGGGTGATGCCGTTCACGTCGCGCACCGGCACGACCGAATCCTTGAACAGGCCGTCGGCCCAGGACCTGCCCGAGCGGGTCTGGGACTGCACGGCGTAGGCGTCGCAATCGTCGCGCGAGAACCCGTACTTGGTGGCGATCAGGTCGGCGGAGACGCCCTGGGGCATGAAGTAGGACTTGATCGCGATCGCCGGGTCGACCGGCCAGGCGCCGCCCGAGGCGCCGAGGCCGACGCGGCTCATCGACTCGACGCCCCCGCCCACCGTCATGTCGTGCTGGCCGGCCATGACCTGGGCGGCGGCGAAGTTGATCGCATCGAGGCCCGAGGCGCAGAAGCGGTTGATCTGCACGCCCGGCACGTGGTTGCCGTAGTCGGCGACCAGCGCCGCGGCGCGGGCGATGTCGCCGCCGGCCTCGCCGACCGGGTCGACGCAGCCGAGCACCACGTCGTCGACCTTTCGGGTGTCGAGGCCGTTGCGGTCCTTGAGCGCGCGCAACGCCGTCTCGGCCAGGCGGAGCGCCGTGACCTCGTGCAGCGACCCGTCCGGCTTGCCGCGGCCGCGGGGGGTGCGGACGTGGTCGTAGATGAAGGCCTCGGTCATGGCGTTTCCCTTGATTTTTCCTGCTTGCGCAGCCGCACCGCGAACCCTCTCCCCTCTGCGGGAGAGGGTGGCCCGCGAAGCGGGTCGGGAGAGGGGAGCGCGTTGTCCGGAGAGGTCGCTCCCCTCTCCCGACCCTCGCTGACGCGAGGCCCACCCTCCCCCGTTCCAGGGGGGGAGGGAAGAACTCCCTCAGAACGCCTCGGCCGGCAAGGCCATGGTCGTGTCCGCGCCGGCCTTGACCCGCCCGAAGCGCATCGCGGTCTCGGGCAGCACCCGCTCCATGTAGAACCGGCCGATGGCGAGCTTGGCCTCCATGCGCTCCGGCCGCTCGGCCTTCTTGGCGTTCGCCGCCTTGGCGATCTTGCCCCACATGTAGCCCATCGCGACGAGGCCGAGGAGGTGCATGTAGTCGGTGGCGCCGGCGCCGGCGTTGTCCGGCTTCGAGAACGCGTTCTGCATGAACCACATGGTGGCGCCCTGCAGGTCGTTGAGCCCGGCCTGGAGCGGCCCGGTGAAGGGTTTCAGCGCCTCGTCCTCGCCGTTGTCCTTGATGAAGGCCTGGACCTCGCCGAGGAAGGTCATCATCGCGCGACCGCCGTCCTTGGGCAGCTTGCGCCCGATCAGGTCCATCGCCTGGATGCCGTTGGCGCCCTCGTAGATCATCGCGATGCGGGCATCGCGCACGAACTGCGACATGCCCCATTCCTCGATGTAGCCGTGGCCGCCGAACATCTGCTGCGCCTCGACCGCGTTGGCGAAGCCCCGGTCGGTGAGCACGCCCTTGACCACGGGGGTGAGCAGGCCGAGCAGGTCGTCAGCGGTCTGGCGCTCCTTCGCGTCCTCGGAGCGATGCGAGATGTCGGATTGCAGCGCGGTCCAGAGCATCAGCGCGCGCGCCGAATCGTTGAAGGCGCGGATGCCCATCAGCGTGCGGCGCACGTCGGGGTGGACGATGATCGGGTCGGCGGCCCTGTCCGGTGCCTTCGCGCCGGTGAGCGAGCGGCCCTGCAGCCGGTCCTTCGCGTAGGCCACGGCGTTCTGGTAGGCGACCTCGGATTGGCCGAGGCCCTGCACGCCGACGGCGAGCCGCGCCTCGTTCATCATCACGAACATCGCGTTGAGGCCGCGGTTCTCCTGGCCGACGAGCCAGCCGGTGGCGCCGTCGTAGTTCATCACGCAGGTCGAGTTGCCGTGGATGCCCATCTTGTGCTCGATCGAGCCGCAGGACACGCCGTTGCGCGCGCCGACCGAGCCGTCCGCGTTCACCAGGAACTTCGGCACCACGAAGAGCGAGATCCCCTTGGTGCCGGCCGGCGCGCCCTCGATCCGGGCGATGACGAGATGGACGATGTTCTCCGACAGGTCGTGCTCGCCCGCCGAGATGAAGATCTTGGTGCCGGTCAGCGCGTAGGAGCCGTCGCCGTTCGGCACGGCCTTGGTCTTCAGGAGGCCGAGATCGGTGCCGCAATGGGGCTCGGTGAGGTTCATGGTGCCGGTCCAGGCGCCTTCGACCATCTTCGGCAGGTAGGTGCTCTTCTGCTCGTCCGAGCCGTGAACCAGCAAAGCCGCCATCGCCCCCTGCGTCAGGCCCGGATACATCCCGAGCGCGAGGTTGGCGCCGGAGGCGAATTCCTGGATCGCGGTGTTCAGCGTGTGCGGCAGCCCCTGGCCGCCGTATTCCTCCGGCACCGACAGGCCCATCCAGCCGCCCTGGGCGTAGGCGTCGTAGGCCGCCTTGAAGCCCTTGGGCGTCGTCACCGAGCCGTCGGCCCGGCGGAGGCAGCCTTCGAGGTCGCCGACGCGGTTGAGCGGGGCCAGCACCTCGTCGGCGAGCTTGGCGCCCTCGTTCAGCACCGCCTCGACCATGTCCGGCGTAGCCTCGGAGAAGCCCGCAAGGTTGGCGTGGTTGTGGAAGCCGAGCACGTCGTTCAGGAGGAACAGGGTGTCCTCGACCGGGGCGCGATAGCTCGGCATGTGTCGATCCTCCAAGGGGGCGGAGGCCCTGCCCGGTCCGTCGCGGAGCGGTGGGTCTCTCGATAGTTCATATATAAACTATCCCGCCGTCCGGGGGCAAGAGGGGTGCGGCCGGGTTCCGCGGTTTAGACTGATGCAACCCATGTTCGACCTCTTAACCCGGTGTTTACCAAGAAAGTTAATGGTCCTGGACAACCGATCCGAGGACCGCGTTCCGGACACGTCGCAAGCGTGCGCGAACGTGGCCGGGGCCCGGTGCCGAACGCCGCCGAACGCAGGCCCGATGATGACCCGAACCGCGACGCCGAGCTTCGACAACTTCGATCCCGACGTGCTCGATGCTGCCCGCGACGTGGCCCGCCGCGCCGGCGTTCCGCTGGAAACGTGGATCGCCTCCGTCGTGCCGGACAAGGCGAAGGCGGGCTCGGTCAAGGCGGCGTCGAAATCCAGCACGAAGGTGCCGCGCCGCCCCGCCTCGGATCTCGGGACGTCCCGGCCGGCCGCACCGGCCGCGCCGGCTCCCGCCGCCGCGACGATGCCCGACGCCGCCCCGGACGGCGCTCTCGGCGCGACCATCCAGGCCCTGCTCGCGCGCATCGACGGGCTCGACCGCACCCTCGCCGAGGAGCGGCTGTCGGTGGAGGACGCCGCCCAGCGCCGGATCGCCGACATCGAATCCCGCATCGGCGCGGCGATCGGCGCCAGCGCCGCCCCGGTCCAGCAGGTCGCCGAGCGCCTCGGCGACATCGAGCGCCGGATGTCGGCGTTGGGCGAGCAGCTCGCGGCGACCCGGCCCCCGGGCCGGCGCGGCCGCCCGGCGGCCGCCGAGATCCAGGATGCGGTGCAGGACATCCGCCAGCGCCAGCGCGAGCTCGGCGAGAACGCCGGCGCCAGCGTGGTCGCGACCATGCGCGAGGACATCGCCCGCCGCCTCGACGCGACGGTCGAGGACACCGCGCTGCCGGACACCGCGGTGTCCGAGCTGCGCCGCGAGACGAACCGGCTTCGCGAATCGATCGGCCATCTCGCCACGCGGCGCGACCTCGGCGCCCTCGAGCAGGCGGTGATCTCGCTGGCCAGCGGCGTCGAGCGCGCCGGAGCGCCGGCGGACCTCGCCGCCATCGCCGAGCCGATCGAGCTGATCCGCGCGCAGGTCGAGCGGCTGGCCGACGACGTGGCCGAGAACGTCCACACCCGCGTGGCCGGCGAGGTCGAGCGCCTCGCCTCCCGGCTCGATGCCGTCGTCGCCACCGGGCACGGCAGCGCCGTCGATCACGACGCGCTCAAGCACCTGTTCGACGAGATCGAGGAGATCCGCCGCCTGATCGCGGCGCTCGCCGGGCCGGAGCGGATCCAGAGCCTCGCCGCCGGCGTCCAGGCGATCAGCGCGCAGATCGCCCAGCTCCAGAAGGCCGCGACCGCGGGCAGCGACACCGCCCTGCGCCCTCTGCTGGAGGAGATCCGCAGCGGCCTCAACGCCAGCGTTCCCGCCCCGGCGGCGCTGGTCGACCAGATCGACGCGATCGCCTCGAAGCTCGACGCGATGCAGGCAGGCGCACACGGCGCCGACGCGGCCAGCTCTCAGGCGATCCTCGGGCGGATCGACGCGCTGTCGGACAAGGTCGACCGCGTCAGCACCCAGCCGGTGGGCGACCTGATCGGGCGCCTGGAAGGCCTCGGCGAGAGCCTGCGCATGCCGGCGATGCCGGGCGGCGACGTCGCCTCGATCCACGCCATGCTGCGCAACCTCGCGGAGAAGGTCGACCGCGTCGGCGCGCGCTCCGGCGACGACGGCCTCGACGCCCTGGAAAAGCAGGTGGTGTCGATCGCCGACCGGCTCGACGCCCGCAGCGGCGACCCGACGCTCGCAAGCCTGGAGCGGTCCATGGGCGACCTGCTCAAGCAGGTCTCCGCGCTCCGCGACGAGGCGCCGATCGAGGCCGCCGTGGCCCGTGCCACCCGCAGCGCCGTAGCCGATTCGATCGGCGGCCGCGGGAACGCCGAGACGAGCGAGTTCGGGCTGCTGCGCGCCGGCCTCGCGGACATGCAGGCCCGGCAGGCGGCGTCCGACCAGCGCCTCGCCACGACGCTCGAAGGGGTGCAGACCGCCCTTGAGCGCCTGACCGGGCGCCTCGATGCGCCCCCGGCCGCCGCGCCGGCCCGCGCCCCGATCGGCAACCGCGCGGTGCCGCTGGAGGAGCGCCTGCTCGCCTCGACCACCGTCGAGGCGCCGCGCCCCCGCACCGCCCGGCGCCCGGAGCTTCCGAGCGCCGCCGCGACGGGCCCCGAGACGGCCCGGGCCGGCGACGAGCTGCTGGAGCCCGGCGCGGCGCGTCCGTCCAAGGACGCCGCCCCCCGGGAGCGCCAGACCCGCGACCGGGCCGAGCCCGCCGAGGCGGACGGCGCGACCGACATCAAGACCAACTTCATCGCCGCCGCCCGCCGGGCCGCCCAGGCCGCCCAGGCCGAGGTCGCCTCCGAGGCCGACCTCTCGGCCGGCCGCCGCGAGCCGCGCCCCGCCGCCCGCCGGCCGATGCCGGTCGCGGACGCGGCCGGCGACGGACCGGTCGCGCGCCTGCGCGCCGAGATCAACCGCCGGCGCCGGCCGCTGCTGCTCGGCCTCGCGGCGATCGTGCTCGCGCTCGGCGCCCTGCAGGCGATCAGCATGCGCCCGACCGCGAACGGCGACACGGCGCGCGCGCCCCAGCCGCCGACCGTGCTGGCCGACACCAACGCGTCCGCCGCGCCCAAGGGCGACCCGAAGGCCGAGCCTCGCGCGGACAAGGCCGAGCCGGCGATGCCGGCCGAGGCTCGCCCTGCCCCGGCCGACCCGCAGACCACGCAGGCGCTTGCCACCGCCGCCCCCGCGGAGGCGAAGGCGGCGCAGGCCCGGAGCGCGGTGCCGCAGGTGTCGAGCATGGCCTCGCTCGCGGGCGACCTCGCCACCCTGCCCGCCGGCCTGTCGAAGCTCCGCCAGGCGGCGCAGGACGGCGACGGCACCGCGGTCTGGGAACTGGCCGGGCGCGCCGCGGACGGGCGCGGCCTGCCGCGCGACCTGTCGCTGGCGGCCAAGCTCTACGAGAAGCTCGCCGGCGCCGGCTACGCGCCGGCCCAGTACAAGTACGCCGGTCATTACGAGAAGGGCGCCGGCCTCGTGCGCGACCTCGACAAGGCCAAGATGTGGTACGGCCGCGCCGCCGAGCAGGGCCATGCCCGCTCGATGCACAACCTCGCGGTGATCTACGCCGAGAACCCGAGCGCGACCGGCAAGCCGGACTACGCCTCGGCCGCCTCGTGGTTCAGGCAGGGGGCCGAGTACGGGGTGCGCGACAGCCAGTACAACCTCGCGGTGCTCTACGCCCGCGGCCTCGGCCTGACCCAGGACCTCGCGCAATCCTACGCCTGGTTCGCCGCCGCCGCCGCGCAGGGCGACGAGGATGCCGGCAAGAAGCGCGACGACGTGGCGACCAAGCTGAGCCCGGCCGACCTCGCCGCGGCGCGCAGCATCGCCGCGAACTTCAAGCCGCACCGGCTCGACCGCGCGGTCAACGAACCCCCGGTCGCCAAGGACGCCGCCGGGCCGATGACCCTGCTCGGCGCCCCCGCCCCGATCGCTCCCGCCCTCGGCCAGACCGCCCGCAAGGGGGTCTGAGCGCGAGCGCACGGGTGGCCCGGACCGGCGTTCCGGGCGGCGGAAGCTTGACCATGATGCCGCAGTGCGGGAACCCTCCGCGGCGGCGTTCGTAGGATACGTGATTCGATATGCGACCGCCGATCCGCAGCGGGCAGCCCGGAGGTCGGATGGCGCGCGTCTCCCCCGTACCGACCGGCGCCGTCCTCCTTGGCGTCGCGGGACTGATTCCGTTCGTCGGCTTCGCCGCGCTCGCCGTCAGCGGCAGCGACGGCGGCCTCGGCACGATCGGCCTGTCGCCGCGCACCATCCTCTCGGCCTACGGCGCGGTGATCGCGTCCTTCCTCGGCGGCATCCGCTGGGGCGCGGCGGCGGCGCGCAACGCCGGCAACGCCGACTACCTCATCGCCATCGTCCCGTCGCTTCTAGCCTGGGCCGCGCTCGCGGCCCCCGCCCCGTGGGACCTGCGGACCCTCGGCATCCTGGTGCTCGCCTGGGGCGTGGTCGACCAGGACCTCGCCCGGCGCGGCCTCGTCCCGGTCTGGCTCGGTCGCCTGCGCCTGGTGCTTTCGGGTGTCGCCGGCGCCGCCCTCCTGGTCGCGGCCTGATCGTCGCGCGGGTCGCCGACCGTCGACGACCCATTCCCCCGGCGATCGGCCTGCGCGGGACCCGGCCCGGGCCTCAGAACGGCAGCTTCATGCCGGGCGGCAGCGGCAGGCCCTTGGTGAGCTCGGCCATGCGCTCCTGCGCCGCCTGCTCGGCCTTGCCGCGCGCGTCGTTGACCGCAGCGAGGATCAGGTCCTCGAGGATCTCGCGCTCGTCGGCGACCATCAGGCTCGGGTCGATGGCGACGGCCTTGACGAGGCCCTTGGCGGTCATCGTCACGCGCACGGAGCCGCCGCCGGAGGCCCCCGAGACCTCGACCGTGTCGAGCTCGGCCTGGAGGCCGGCCATCTTCTCCTGCATGGCCTGAGCCTGCTTCATGATGCCCATGATGTCGCGCATGCGGATCGGTCTCTCGTTCGTGGGGTGAAGCGTGATCTGGGAAGCCGGGCGGGCGGATGCCAGCGTCAGGCGTCGTCGGCCTCGCCGTCCTCGGTCGCGGCCTCGTCGAGGCCTGCCGGGGCTTCGAGGTCTGCGGAGGCCGCCTCGGGGGCGTTGTCGCGCACGTCGACGATCTGCGCGCCGGGGAAACGCGCCAGCACCTCGCGCACCAAGGGGTGCGAGGCGGCGTTCTCGCGGCGGCTCTCGATCGCGGCACGGGCCTGCGCGTCGAGCGTCGGCGCGCCCGCCGCCCGCGAGGGCGTGACGATCCAGCGGCGGCCGGTCCACTGCTCGAGCGCCTTGGCGAGGTCGGCATGCAGGGAGGGGCGCCCGCCGTCCGCCTGACGGAACTCGATGCGGCCGTCCTCGAAGCGCACGAGATGCGCCTCGCGCTCCAGCGCCGACTTCAAAAGGATGTCGCGGCGGGCGTCGGCGAGCGCCACCACGTCCTCGAACCGGGACAGGCGCGGGCCGGCCGGCTCGGCGGGCCGGCCCTGCACCACGGGCGCGGGCGCGGCCGGTGCCGGGACCAGGACCGGACGCGGCGGCGGAAGCGGCCGGGCCTCCGGCAGGGGCCGCGCTTCGGCAGGCGGCGGTGCGGCGGCCGGCTCGGGCGCCGGAGGCGGCACCGAGACGGGGGCCGGCGGAGGCGGCGCGATCGCGCGGGGCGCCGGGGCGGTGAGGGCTGGTCGAGCCGGTGCGTCGCCCTCCTGCGCACCGGCGGCGAGCGATTCGGCCCTGAGTTGTCGCAACGCCTCGTCCGGCGTCGGCAGGTCGGCGGCGTAGGCGAGCCGCACCAGGGCCATCTCGGCCGCGGCGAGCGGGCGGGCCGCACTCTGCACCTCGGGTATCGCCTTCAGCAGGATCTGCCAGGCCCGCGACAGCGCCCGCACGGGCAGGCGGCCGGCGAAATCGCCGCCGCGCCGCCGCTCGATCTCGCTCAGCGTCGGGTCGGCGGCCGCCGCCTCCGGCGCGAGCTTCAGCCGGGTGACGAGGTGGGTGAAGGCGGCGAGATCCGATAGCACGACCGACGGGTCGGCACCGGACTCGTACTGGCTGCGCAGCTCGGCGAAGGCGGCGGGCACGTCGCCGCGCATCACCGCCTCGAACAGGTCGAGGATGCGGGCCCGGTCGGCGAGCCCGAGCATGTCGCGCACGCCCGCGGCGGTGACGGCGCCGGCGCCGTGGGCGATGGCCTGGTCGAGCAGCGAGAGCGCGTCGCGCACCGAGCCCTCCGCCGCGCGCACGATCGCGGCCACCGCCTCGTCCTCGGCGCCGACGCCTTCGGCCGCGCAGATCTTCTGGAGATGGGCGGAGAGCACGTCGGCCTCGACCCGGCGCAGGTCGAACCGCTGGCAGCGCGACAGGATGGTGATCGGGACCTTGCGGATCTCGGTCGTCGCGAACACGAACTTCGCGTGCGGCGGCGGTTCCTCCAGCGTCTTCAGGAACGCGTTGAACGCGTTGCCCGAGAGCATGTGGACCTCGTCGATGATGTAGACCTTGTAGCGCGCCGAGACCGGCGAATAGCGCACGCCGTCGATGATCGCGCGCACGTCCTCGATGCCGGTATGCGAGGCGGCGTCCATCTCCAGCACGTCCATGTGCCGCGATTCCATGATCGCCTGGCAATGGACCCCGAGCCCCGGCATCGCGATGGTCGGGCCGGTGTCGGGCGCGCCGACCGGCGCGTAGTTCAGGCCGCGGGCGAGGATGCGGGCGGTGGTCGTCTTGCCGACGCCGCGCACGCCGGTCAGCATCCAGGCTTGCGGGATGCGCCCGGCCGCGAACGCGTTGCCGAGCGTTCGCACCATCGCGCCCTGGCCGATCAGGTCGTCGAAATCCTTGGGACGGTATTTGCGCGCCAGCACGCGGTACGGCGTCTGCGCGAGGGCAGGCGCCGGAAACCCGGGCAGGCCCGGCTCGTCGTCAGGCGTGCCGGTGCTCGCGTCCATGCGCTCTTCGGGGGTGCGTCTTCGCTCTTCGCGGTCGTGCCTTGGCCGCCGCTGCGGGCCGATCGACCCGCGGTTCCTGCGGTGGAACGAGGTGGGAGGCTGGACGAAGACCCGCTCGGTCTCGTTAGGGCTGCTTCCTTCCGGACCTGACCCGGTTGGCGAGTGAAACGTCCCTCGCCAACCTCCCGCGGCCTATATGGCGGGAGCTTCCGGCGATGGCAAGCGGGCGGGGCGCCGGGTCCCCGGCTGCAACCCCCGGCGTCGACGGCCGGGCCGGACGCGGCGCAATCAGGCCTGCGCGCCCGCCGGATCGCCGCTCCGCGTCATCGCGGAGGCCGCGAGCACGAGGGCGAAGCCGAACAGGAACACCTGGTTGATCGACAGCTCCTCGAACATCAGCGAGGGCACCATGAACAGCACCGTGTAGAACGGGAGCGGGCCGAACCGCTGGGGGGCGAGGACGATCCGGACCGTTCCGGCCAGGAAGGCGAGCACGACGAGGACGCCGCTCTGGAGCGCGAGGGTGACGACGGCGTTGTGCGGCGTGCCGACGCCGGCCATCATCAGCAGCTGGTTCTCCTTGGAGACGTTGCCGAGGCCGAACGGATGGGCGGCGGCAAGCTGCAGCCCGGCCGCGGTCGAATCGAGACGCTCGAGGATGTTGCTGTCGGCGTGGCTGTCCGCGACGAACCGCTTCTCGATCGCCGACTGGAGCTGCTCGGGGACGGGGGCATAGCCGGTGGCGCTGAACAGCATGACGAGCCCGCAGATGGCGGCGGCCCCCAGCAGCACGGCGTAGACGCTGACGCTCTTCCGGAGGATCAGCCCGAGTACGATCGCCGGCAGGAAGAGCCCGGCGCGGTTGTTGGTCAGCGGGAAGCTGACAAGCAGCGCGGCGAAATACGCGATGTAGATCGCGCTGCGGCCGGTGCGGTGCCAGAGGTAGGCCGCAGCGGCGCCGGCGAACGCGAAGACGTGCCCGGTCTCGTTGCCGGCGGCCCACAGGCCGCCGAGCTTGTCCTTCATGAACAGGACGAGTTCCGGCTCAAGGCCGTCGGTCGGCACCGCGAGCCCGACGCCGATGAGGTCGATGCCGGCCGAGGCTGCGACCAGGACCAGGAGCGACCCGGCGAAACCTCCGAGCGTGCCGGCCGCGAAGCTGTCGGCGCCCGCCGGATCGCGGAGCAGGATCACGAGCTGCGTCGCCTGGACGAAGTACAGAAGCAGCACCAGGGTCAGGTACAGGTCGCCCTGCTGGACGTCGGCCTTCGCCAGCAGCGAGGCGACGAGCAGCATGACGACCACCCCGATCGGCAGGGCCCGCGCCAGGAGCGTGGACAGGATGCGCGGGCGGAGCAGGAAGTACGGGATCGTCAGGAAGGGCAGCGCGTCGGACAGGCGCATGAACGGCAGCCCGAAGGTCGAGATCAGCACGTTGAACTGCAGCGCGAAGCCGACGCCGAGGATCACGAGCCGGTCGAGACGGCTCAGGGACGCGCCTCCGGACACTGCAACCGCACGCTGCGGCTCGGCCGGGACGATTCCTCCCTTGGCGATCCGCATGCACGCCTCCTCGAAGACCGGCACCCTCGGCGACCGGAGAGGGCCGACCTTGCACGGGATACGTTTGGAAAGGCTTGCGACGGCGGACGAAGAGAAGGGCTGATCCCGGCTGGCCGGCGGGCGCTGCGGATTGCACGTCGCCGCTCCGTTGCCCCCCGCCCCTTCTACCCCATGTCCCGTCGCAGCATCCCCGAGTGCGTTCGGAAACCGGAGGACGGATGGACAGTTCGAAGGGCCACGGCCGCTACGGCTACAGCGCGCTGCCGGACCGGCCGCTCTACGACTGGCCTGATGGCCGGCGCCTGGCGGTCTACGTCGCGCTTAACCTCGAGACCTTCGATTTCGGATCGGGGCTCGGCGCCGAGCTCGCCCCCGGCGGGCCGCAGCCCGACGTGCTGAACTACGCCTGGCGCGACTGGGGCAACCGGGTCGGGGCGTGGCGGATCAAGGCGATGCTCGACGCGCTCGCGCTGCCGGCGAGCGTCCTGGTCAACAGCCGCCTCTATGCGGATTGCCCCGGCCTGATCGAGGCCTTCCGCGCCCGCGGCGACGAGATCGTCGGGCACGGCCGCACCAACGCCGAGCGCCAGGGCAGCCTCGACGAGGCGGGCGAGCGCGCGCTGATCGCCGAGGCGACGGCGCTGCTGACCGAGCACGAGGGCCGCCCGCCCGCCGGCTGGCTCGGCCCGTGGATCTCGCAGTCGACGGCGACGCCCGACCTCCTGGCCGAGGCGGGCTACCGCTACCTGCTGGACTGGGCACACGACGACCAGCCGACGTGGTTCGGGACCCGCGACGGCGGCCGCATCCTCTCGCTGCCCTATCCGCAGGAGCTGAACGACATCCCGGCGATCGTCGCCCGCAAGGAGACCGGGCGGCAATTCGCCGACGCGATCTCCGACGCCTTCGACGAGATGCTGGAGCAGTCGCGCCACGCGCCGCTGGTGATGGGGATCGCGCTCCACCCCTACATCGTCGGCCAGCCGCAGCGCCTGCGCCCCCTGCGCGCGGTGCTGGCTCGCATCGCCGCTCACCGCGACACGGTCTGGCTCACCACCGCGGGCGCGATCGCCGAGCACGCGGTGCAGGTGATGGGCTGAGGCGGTCCCGTCGCGACGGGACCAGCACGGAGGACGGCGCCGCCTGACGTGAGGGCCTGGAGGCTCGCCGCGAGTGGTGAACCGGGGTCGGCGTCTCAACCGAACGCGGATGGTCCGCGCATAACCCGACGCACCGGTCATCGCGGCGGGGTCGGGTCCGGAACGGCCAGCAACCCGATCAGCACCAGGGCCGGCACGAGCACGCACCAGAAGGACAGGGCGGCGACCCCGAACGCGCCGGCCAGGGCACCTGCCGCGAAGGCCAGCACCGCGGACAGCGTGCGCCGCAGGCGGGCGCCGGCCTGCGCGCCGAGCTTGGTCCCGCACAGGTGATCGGTGATGTCGATGACGGCCTGCGTGACGTTCACGGTCATCACCGTCGTCGCGGCGAGGTGGCCGATCACCAGGCGCCCGATGCCGTTCTGGATGCCCATCGCGGCGACCCCGAGCATGCCGATGCCGATCGCCCGCGCGCCGTCCGGCGAGCCGAGCGGCGACAGGGCCGCGCCGAAGATCGCGAAGGCGATCAGGACGGCCGCCTCGAGGGCCAGCAAGGGGCGCAGCGGCGACGTCCCGCGCCGCTCCAACGCCAGGGCGATCAGGCGCGTGAGCGCGACGGCCAGGATGAAGGTCGGCAGGGCGAGCAGCTTGGCGAGGACGCCGGTCGAGGTCGAGACCAGCTCCGCGCCGATCAGGACGAAGTTGCCGGTGACGTGGGCGGTGAACAGGCCGGTCAGGGCGATGAAGGCGGCGGCGTCCACGAAGCCGGCGACGAAGGCGAGCCCGACGCCGATCACGGCGTCCCTGAGCGATGGGGTGAACACGATGCCTTGCTCTCCTGCCCGTCCGAGCCGGTCGCCGCTCACCATCCGCCGAGCGCCCGGGGCGCGGACCTTCCAGGCGTCCGGGCCGGACCGCAAGCGGGCGCTCGCCGGGCCGAGCCCAGGCCGCGACACCGCCTCGCCGCGGCCGCGCTTGCGATCCGCGCGCCCACGCCCGATGGTCCGCCCGTCGCGGGCCGCGGGGCGGCCCCTGGGGATGCGTTCATGAGCCGCCAAGCGGGCGAGGCCTTCGTCGTCGATCCCGGAACCGAGGACGCGCAGCGCCGCGCCGCCGACCCGCGCGCCTCGGCCTGGGTCTCGGCCAATGCCGGGGCCGGCAAGACTAAGGTGCTCACCGACCGGGTGGTGCGCCTGCTGCTCGACGGGGCCGCGCCGTCGCGCATCCTGTGCCTGACCTTCACCAAGGCCGCCGCCGCCAACATGTCGATCCGGATCTTCCGGACGCTGGGGCGGTGGGTGACCCTCGGCGACGCGGCGCTGTCGGCCGAGCTCGCCGCGCTCACGGGGCGCACCGCCTCGCCGACCGACCTCGATGCGGCGCGGCGCCTGTTCGCCCGCGCGGTCGAGACGCCGGGCGGGCTGAAGATCGAGACGCTGCACGCCCTGTGCGAGCGGCTGCTGCACATGTTCCCGTTCGAGGCCAACGTGCCCGCCCGGTTCGCGGTGCTGGACGAGAACCTGTCGCGCGAGATGTTCGCCAACGAGACCGACCAAGTGCTGGCCGCCGCAATCGGCGGCGACGCGCGGCTCGGCCACGCCCTCGACCTCGTGACGCCGGAGGCGACGGGCGATGCGCTGCGCAAGGCGATCCGGCAGGCCATGGCCGCGCGCACGGTGCTGGCCGCGCGGGGCGGGCTGACGCGGCAATTCGCCCGGCTCGGCACCGCCCTCGGCCTCGCCGCGGGCCAGACCGACGCGTCGCTGGTGGAGACGATCCTGAACGGCGGGATCTCCGACAAGCCGGCCTTCGCCGAGCGCCTGCGCACCGGCAAGGCGACCGACGAGAAGCTCGCCGACGGCCTGCTCGCGGCCGAGGCCGCCGACGGCCGGCCGGAGGCGCTCGACCTCTATCGCGCGGTGTTCTTCACCGCCAAGGACGAGCCGAAGGCCGACAAGAGCCTGGGCACCAAGGCGGTCCCCGAGGACGTGCGCGCGGCGCTGATCGACGAGCGCGACCGGCTCGCGCCGCTGTTCGACGCCCTGCGCAGCGCCCGGGCGCTCGCCCGCACCGAGGCGCTGTTCACCCTCGCCGCCGAGATCCACCGCCGGATCGAGGCGCAGAAGGCCAAGCTCGGGGCGCTGGATTTCGACGACCTGATCCACAAGACCCTCGACCTGCTCGCGCGGGTCGACGCCGCCTGGGTGCTGTACAAGCTCGACCGCGGCGTCGACCACGTGCTCGTGGACGAGGCGCAGGACACCAACCCGCAGCAATGGCAGATCCTCGACCGGATCACCGCCGAGTTCGCCACCGGCGCCGGCGCGCGCGAGACCCTGCGCACCCGCTTCGCCGTCGGCGACCCCAAGCAGTCGATCTACAGCTTCCAGGGCGCCGAGCCGCGCGAGTTCGCGACGATGCACGGCAAGTGGAAGGGCGAGGCGCGCTCGGCCAAGCTCCGGTTCGAGGACGTCGACCTGAAGCTGTCGTTCCGCTCGACCCTCGGCGTGTTGCGGGCGGTCGACGCCACCTTCCACCTGCCCGAGCACTACGACGGCCTCGGCTTCGACGATGCGGCGGTCGGCACCGTCCACACCACGGCGCGGGCCGGCGCGCCCGGCACCGTCGAGCTGTGGCCGATCGCCGAGCCGGTGGAGGAGGTCGAGCCCGACGCCTGGGCCGCGCCCGTGGACGCGCCGGAGGCCAACGCGCCGGCGATCGTCACCGCGCGCCGGATCGCCCGCGCGGTGCGGACCTGGGTCACTGCGGGCGACACCAGCGGCCGGGTCTGGCGGCCGGGCGAGGTGCTGGTGCTGGTGCGCAAGCGCGGGCCGGCCTTCGAGGAGGTGATCCGCGCGCTGAAGGGCGCCGGCGTGCCGGTCGCCGGCCAGGACCGGCTCGACGTCGGCGCGCACATCGCGGTGGCCGACCTCGTCTCGATCGGCCGCGCCGGGCTGCTGCCCGCCGACGACCTGACGCTGGCCTGCGCGCTGAAGACGCCGCTGGTCGGGCTCACCGACGAGGATCTCGTCCGCATCGCCGCCGGCCGCGACCGGTCCGAGACGCTGGAGGACGCGCTCGCCCGGCATGCGGACGCGGGCGACCCGGCCGCGATCGTCGGGCGCGAGGCGCTGGCCGGCTGGATCGCGGCCGCCGGCGCGCAGGGGCCGTTCGGGTTCTACGCCGCCCTGCTCGGGCCGGGCGAGGGCCGGGCCCGCCTCGTCGCGCGCCTCGGCGGCGAGGCGGGCGACGCGATCGACGTGTTCCTGCTCGGCGCGGCGCAGGCCGAGGCGGGCGCGGACGCACCCTCGCTCGCCGGCTTCCTGGCGCGCTACTGCGCCGGCGGCCGGGGCGAGGCCGGCCACACGGTCAAGCGCGACATGGAATCCGGCCGCGACGAGGTCCGGGTGATGACCGTGCACGGCGCCAAGGGCCTGGAGGCTCCGGTGGTGGTGATGATCGACGGCTGCGAGGCGCCGGGCGGCAACGACCCGCCGCTGCTGGCGATGCCGGGCGACGTCCCGCCGGTCTGGTCGAGCGCGAAGCCCTACGATTCCGAGGCGATCGGCGCGGCGCGAGAGACCCTGCACGCGCGGGCGCGGGAGGAGCACAACCGCCTGCTCTACGTGGCGATGACGCGGGCCGCCGACCGGCTCGTGGTCGCGCCGTTCCGCGGCCAGACGCCGGTGGGCCCGACCGCCTGGTGCGAGATGATCCGCACCGGGATGGTGCAGGCCTTCGGCGAGGGCGAGGCGGTGGAGACCGCCTACGGGCCGGCCACCCTGTGGCGGGACGGATCTGGGCCGGAGACCGGGACCGCGCCGGCCGAGGCGGCGCCCGAGCCCGGCGCTCTGCCGTCCTGGCTGCGCGAGCCGGTCGCGGCCGAGGCGGCCCCGGCGCCGCCGATCAGCCCGTCCGGCGCGATGCGCGCGGCCGACGGCGAGCGCCAGATCCCGCCGCGGCAGGCCGATACCGAGGCGCGCCGGCGCGGCAAGCTGATCCACGCCCTGCTGGAGCACCTGCCGCGCCTCGACCCGGCCGCCCGCGAGAGCGCCGCGACCGCCTTCGTGGTCGCCCGCGCGCCGTCCTTCTCGCGCCCGAAGCGCGCGGCGATCGTGCAGGCGGCCCTGAACCTCATCGCGACGCCGGACCTCGCGCCGCTCTTCGCCCGCGAGGCGCGGGCCGAGGTCAGCCTGTCGGGGCGGGTCGTGGTCGCGGGCATCGAGAGGCCGGTCTTCGGCCGCATCGACCGCCTCGCGGTCGCCGACGGCACGGTGCGGCTCGCCGACTTCAAGACCGGGCGCCCGCCCGCCGAGGGCGCGCCGCCGCCGCGGCCCGAGACCGCGCAGATCGCCCTCTACGCCCGCCTGCTCGCGCGGATCTACCCGGACCACGCGATCCGCCCGATGCTGGTCTGGACCTCGGGACCGGTGATCCGGCTCCTGAGCGAGGCGGAGATCGCGGAGGCGCTGGCCGGGCTCGGGCTGGCCGCAGCGTGACGCGGCCGCACGCGGCAGGGTCCTGAGCGGCCGGGTCCTGAGCGCCCGGGTCCGCGCCTGCGGCGGGGTCCCCCTGCGGAAATGGCGGTTGCGTCTGGGGCCGAGAACCAGCATCAGGCGTCTCGTATTTCGGGCCGTTCGGATCGCCGCCGCCAGGTGGAGCGATCCGAAGCGCCGTCGCCTGTCGACGCCGTCCGTTATCGTCCAGGCACAGGGAACCCGACATCATGAAGACGCGCGCAGCCGTGGCGTGGGAGGCGAAGAAGCCGCTCACGATCGAGACCATCGACATCGAGGGGCCGAAGGCCGGCGAGGTCCTCGTCGAGGTGATGGCCACCGGCATCTGCCACACCGACGCCTACACCCTCTCGGGCCTCGACTCGGAGGGCAAGTTCCCGGCGATCCTCGGCCACGAAGGCGCGGGCATCGTCCGCGAAATCGGCGCCGGCGTTACCGACCTGAAGGTCGGCGACCATGTGATCCCGCTCTACACGCCCGAATGCCGCGGCTGTAAGTCCTGCCTGTCGCAGCGCACCAACCTCTGCACCGCGATCCGCGCGACGCAGGGCCAGGGCGTGATGCCCGACGGCACCAGCCGCTTCTCCTGCGTCTCCACCGGCGGCAGCCCGGGCGGGTCCGACACCCTGTTCCACTACATGGGCTGCTCGACCTTCTCGAACTTCACCGTGCTGCCGGCGATCGCGCTGGCGAAGATCCGCGAGGACGCCCCCTTCGACAAGGTCTGCTACATCGGCTGCGGCGTCACCACCGGCATCGGCGCGGTGATCTACACCGCGAAGGTCTGGCCCGGCGCCAACGTCGTGGTGTTCGGCCTCGGCGGCATCGGCCTCAACGTGCTCCAGGCCGCGCGGATGGTGGGGGCCGACAAGATCATCGGCGTCGACATCAATCCCGACAAGCAGGAGATGGCGCGCAAGTTCGGGATGACGCACTTCATCAACCCGAAGGAGGTCGGCAACGATCACGTCGTCGCGGCGATCCTCGACGCCACCGGCGGCGGCGCCGACTTCTCGTTCGACTGCACCGGCAACGTCAACGTGATGCGCCAGGCGCTCGAGTGCTGCCACCGCGGCTGGGGCGAGTCGATCGTCATCGGCGTGGCGGAGGCCGGCAAGGAGATCTCGACCCGCCCGTTCCAGCTCGTCACCGGCCGCGTCTGGAAGGGCTCGGCCTTCGGCGGGGCGCGGGGCCGCACCGACGTGCCGAAGATCGTCGACTGGTACATGGAGGGCAAGATCAACATCGACGACCTGATCACCCACACCATGCCGCTCGACGAGATCAACCACGGCTTCGACCTGATGCACGAGGGCAAGTCGATCCGCTCGGTGGTGCTGTACTAGGACCGACACTCGGACCGACGCGCGCTTCCCTCCCTCCTCTGCGGGGGAGGGAGGAGCCTGTATCGACCCATCGGCCGGTAACGGCCCCAGAGCCCCCAGGAGATCACCCCATGGAAACCGTCTCGAAGGCCCTCTCGCACGGTGGCGTCCAGGGCGTGTACAAGCATGACGCGACGACCACCGGCTGCCCGATGACCTTCGCGGTCTTCGTGCCGCCCCAGGCCAAGGACGGCCCGGTGCCGGTGCTGTGGTACCTCTCGGGGCTGACCTGCACCCACGCCAACGTCATGGACAAGGGCGAGTACCGGCAGGCCGCCGCCCGCCACGGCGTGATCGTCGTCGCGCCCGACACCTCGCCCCGCGGCGAGGGCATTCCCGACGAGGCCGGCAACTGGCAGTTCGGCTCCGGCGCGGGCTTCTACCTCGACGCAACGCAGGCACCCTATTCCGCGAACTACCGGATGTGGAGCTACGTCACCGAGGAGCTTCCGGCGCTGGTCGCGAAGAACTTCCCCGCCGACATGAGCCGCCAGGGCATCTTCGGCCACTCGATGGGCGGGCACGGCGCGCTCACCATCGCGCTGACCTATCCCGACCGCTTCAAGTCCTGCTCGGCCTTCGCGCCGATCGCCCAGCCCTCCACGGCGGGCTGGTCGAAGCCGGCCTTCGAGAAGTATCTCGGCACGGACTCGGCAGCCTGGCGCGCCCACGACGCCACCGCGCTGATCGAGGACGGGCACCGCTTCCCCGAGTTCCTCGTCGACCAGGGCACCGCCGACAGCTTCCTTCAGGACGGGCTGCGGCCGTGGCTGCTGGAAGAGGCCTGCAAGAAGGCCGGCATCGCGCTGACCCTCAACATGCGCGAGGGCTACGACCACTCCTACTTCTTCATCTCCAGCTTCATGGACGACCACATCGCCTGGGCCGCCGCCCGGCTGAAGTGACAAAAAACCCTCCCGCGATCGGGCGATCGCGGGAGGGTTTTTGCTTTCGGCGTCGTCACGACGGCTCACGCCGCGACGGCACGCGTCGAACGATGATCGCGGTCGTCCCATCCATGAGGCCTTCGGCGGACGTCGGGCCTCGACGTGCAGGACGAGAGGGATGGACCGCGTCGCGGTGTCCCCCCGGCGGCCGGCCTGAAATCAGCGCAGGGCCGTGACCTGCACGGGCGCCGCGTCCGCGACCTGCGACGGGGCCTGATCCGCCAAGTAGATCCGGCCGCCGACGAACAGAAGCGCCAGAGCCCAGAACACCAGGGCCGCACGGCGCGTCTCGCGGTAGCTGCCGGCTGCGCCGACGGCCTTCGCATCGACGCAGGCGCGCGGCATCTCCATCGGCTCGCCGAAGGGATCGTAGGCGGTCGTGCGCTGGTCGAGCTGGGCGGTCATGACGGGAGATGTCGCGCTTGGCCGCCGCCGGATCAATGGTTGCGTCTTCCGAAGATTCCTTGACAAAGAGAGGCTTCTTCTCCGTCGGATCGCCGGTGTGGAAGTTCGTTCCTCAACGCATCCCCGGGTGCGGAATTCGCCGAGCGAGAGGCCGCGTGACCGCAGACTCGAAGCCGATGACCCCGCCCGCGCACGCTGCGCCCACGGTCGCCGCCGGCCCGTTCGCGCTGCTGCCGGGCATCCTCGTCTGCGTCGCGATCACCGGGATCGCGATGGGCGTGCAGGCGGTCGAGGAGCGCGCGCTCGACCATCCGTATATCGAGGCGCTGGTGATCGCGATCCTGCTCGGCATCGCGCTCCGCAGCGCGTGGGTGCCGGGGGCGCGCTTCCGCAGCGGCATCGCCTTCAGCGCCAAGCAGCTGCTCGAGCTCGCCGTGACGCTGCTCGGCGCCTCCCTGAGCCTCGGGGCGATCGTCGCCTCCGGCCCGGCGCTGCTCACCGGCATCGTCGGCACGGTGATCCTGACGATCGCGGCGAGCTACGGCATCTGCCGCCTGCTGGCGCTGCCGGCGCGGATGGCGATCCTCGTCGCCTGCGGCAACGCGATCTGCGGCAACTCGGCGATCGCCGCCGTCGCCCCGGTGATCGGGGCCGACAACAAGGACATCGCCGCCGCGATCGCCTTCACCGCCGTGCTCGGCGTGCTGATGGTGCTCGGCCTGCCGCTGTTCGTGCCGTTGGCCCACCTGTCCGACAACCAGTACGGCGTGCTCGCCGGGCTCACCGTCTACGCGGTGCCGCAGGTGCTGGCCGCCACCGTGCCGGTGAGCCTCGTCAGCACCCAGGTCGGCACCCTGGTCAAGCTGGTGCGCGTGCTGATGCTCGGCCCGGTGGTGCTCGCCTTCTCGCTGATCGCCCGCCGGCTGCCGGCCGAGGGCGGCGCGGCGGCCCGGCCCGGGCGCCTGAGCCTGACCAAGCTCGTGCCGTGGTTCATCGTCGGCTTCCTGGTGCTGGCGAGCCTGCGCTCCCTCGGCCTGATCCCCGACGCGGCCGCGCTTCCGCTGACGAGGCTCGCCGGCATTCTCACCATCGTCTCGATGGCCGCGCTCGGCCTGGGCGTCGACGTGCGCATCCTCGCGCGCGTCGGCGGACGCGTCACCGCCGCCGTCACCGGCTCGCTCCTCGTGCTCATCGGCATCAGCCTCGTGCTGATCCGGGCCCTCGGCATCGCCTGAGCGGCTGCGACGCCACCGCCGAGTCGGTCTATCGTCCGCGTTCCTCGGCCCGACGCCGTCACGAAGGATCAAACCCCATGCGCCTCGATGCCTCCGAACGCGGCGTCTTTCCGATCGCCCCGACGCCGTTCCACCCGGACGGCCGCATCGACCACGACTCGATCGACCGGCTGACCGACTTCTACGCCGCGAACGGCGCCACCGGCCTCACCGTGCTCGGAGTGATGGGCGAGGCGCCCAAGCTCGACCCGGGCGAGGCGCTCGACGTCGCCCGACGCTTTATCGTGCGGGCGAAGGGCCTGCCGGTGATCGTCGGCGTCTCGGCGCCGGGCTTCGCCGCGATGGCGTCGCTGGCCCGCAGCGCGATGGATGCGGGCGCGGCCGGGGTGATGATCGCGCCGCCCAGTTCCCTGCGCACGGACGACCAGATCGTCGCCTACTACGCGCAGGCCGCCGAGGCGATCGGCGCCGACGTGCCGTTCGTGATCCAGGACTATCCCCTCACCTTCACCGTGGTGATGACGCCGGGCGTGATCCGCCGGATCGTCAACGACAACCCGGCCTGCCGGATGCTCAAGCACGAGGACTGGCCCGGGCTCGAGAAGATCTCAACTTTGCGCGGCTTCGAGGCGGAGGGCTCGATGCAACACATTTCGATCCTGTGCGGCAACGGCGGCCTGTTCCTCGATTTCGAGACCGAGCGCGGCGCCGACGGGGCGATGACCGGCTACGCCTTCCCCGACATGCTCGCCGACGTGGTCCGCCTGTCGGCCGCCGGCGAGCGCGACGCCGCCCACGACCTGTTCGACGCCCATCTGCCGCTGCTGCGCTACGAGCAGCAGCCCGGCATCGGGCTGGCGGTGCGCAAGTACGTCATGGCGCGCCGCGGGCTGGTCGCCTCCGCCGCCCAGCGCAAGCCCGGCGGCACGCTGGGCCCGAAGGCGGTCGCCGAGGTCGAGTACCTGCTCGGCCGGCTCGCCCGCCGCGATCCCCGCGCGGCGCTGGCGCCGGTCTGAAGCCTCGGTTCGCCGACGGATCGATTCGGAGGCTGCTCTCGCGCCTTTCCCTCCCCCACTGCGGGGGAGGGAGACGCGTGCATCCGCTCCGATCGACCGGAGGCGACCGGATCAGCCCTCGCCATCTCCCCCGAGCGACCATTCGCCGACGCGGGCGAGGTGGTCGTAGTCACCGTAGGACTTGGCGTACTTCGCGTAGGGCCGCGAGGTGTAGGCGGCCTGCCCGGTCATGAAACGGGCGACGAGCCCCCTCAGGCGGGTGGCGTGCTCCTCGACGATCTCCGCCACGGTGCGCGGATCGCCCTTCGGCGGCTTCACGGCCAGCGGCACGAACGGCTTCCGCCCGCCCGAGGCGTGGACGTAGAGCAGGTCCGGCGTCGCGTTCGTCGCCGGAAACCCGTCGAACGCGCCGTGCATCAGCATCGCCGCCTCCAGGGTGAGCTGCGGTGAGAAGCCGGCAAAGATCTCGCGGGCCGAGGGCGGCGCGCCGGTCTTGAAGTCGACGATGCAGGCGCCGTCCGCCCCGCGCTCGATCCGGTCGGCGCGCGCCCGGAGCGTGAAGGTCTCAGGTCCCAGCGGGATCGCCCACCGTCCGAAGATCTCGGGCTCGACCCGCGCGAGGGTCGCCCGCCGCGCGATCTCCCAGGGGAGGTAGACCGCGGCCATGCGCTCGTAGCGCGGCCACCACTCGGCGTAGAGCTCGGGGTAGGTGTCGGCGGTGCCGGCGAAGGCCTCGACCGCGATCTGGTTGAGCCGTTCCCAGGCGATTGCGGGATCGGGCAGCGCATCGGGATAGCGCTCGGCGAATCGGCCGAAGATCGCGTGGATCATGGTGCCGCGGTCCCCCGCGCCGGGCCGCTCGGCCACCGCCTCGAGCGGATCGAGCCCGAGCACGTGGCGGGCGAAGACGGCGTAGGGGTCGCGCACCAGCGTCTCGATCTCGGTGACGCTGAGGCTGCGCGGGAACAGGGCCGGGTCGGGCTTGGGCTTCGGCTGGGTCAGCCGCGGCTGCGCGGGCGCCGTGTCGAGCACGCGCGCATAGCCGGCAAAGCGCCGGCCGGCGTCGAGGGTGGCCGCCCAGGCCGCCTCACCGGCGAAGGCGCGGATGCGCTGGAGGAAGCGCGACGGCACGGTCGGCGAGCCCTCGCGCTTGGCCGCGCGGGTGATCACCGCGTCGCGGCAGCCGAGGGCCTGGACGAAGTCGTGCGCCGCCTGGCCAAGCTGGCGCTCGGGCGGGTTGAGGCCGATGCGTTCGCGCATCGGCCGGTTGAGGAAGGAATCCGTGGTGGTCTTGCCGGGCCAGACGCCCTCGTCGAGCCCGGCGAGCACGACGCGGTCGTAGTGCATCAGGCGCGATCCGAGCGGATCGAGGATGCTCAGGCGCGGATGCGGCGCCGGCCCGGCGCAGGGCACGGTGCGGTCGGCGGCGAGCGTGGTGAGAAAGGCGGGGTAGTCGTCGAAGCTCCCCGGCAGCAGCGCCGCGTCGGCCTCGGCGCGGTGGCCGACGAGGTTCCGCACGTCGTCGAACAGCGTGTCGAGGCAGTTCAGCGAGGCATCGACGATCGGCTCGGCCACCTCCGCCGGCCGCGCCAGCAGCGCCTCGCACACCTCGGCATGGAGGCGCGCCGCCTCGACGAGATCGCAGGCGGCCGCCTCGGCGCCGCAGGGGCCGGCGAACGCGGCGAGCGGTGCGAACGCGGCCTCGAGCTGATCGAGGATCGTCGCCGCCAGGTCCCAATCGCGGTCGCCGAGGCGCTGCTTGGCCCGGGGCTGGTGCCTGTGCGGGGCGGCGCGTTGGACGGCGAGCGCATCCTTGAGCCCCTGGAAGCTGCCGGCCGGCGCCGGGCCGCGCAGCACGCCGATCTCCAGGGCCGCCGCGCCGCGCACGACGTCGCCGCGCGGGAGGCCGAGGCCGACCAGCGGATGGGCCAGGAGCGCGATGATCCGCGCCGGGATCGCGTCGCCCTGCTCTCGGTGGAGGTCGACGGCGAGTTCCGCCGAGAGGCGCGCCATCCGGCCCGCCGCGCTGCGGCTGAGAGCGAGACCGGCGCCGTCCTCGGCGACGATGTCCCAGCGGGCGAGCTCGGCGGCGACCCGCATGGCGAGCGCCCGGTCGGGCGTGATCAGCGCGGCGGTCCGGCCCGGCGCGGCGAGCGCCTCGCGCAGGGCGACGGCGGCCATCAGCGCCTCGTCGCGCTCGTCGGCCGCCTCGGCGACGGCGAGCCCCGCCAGACCCTGCCGGCCGAGGGTCTCGCGCGCCGTCCCGTCGAGGCGCGCCCAGGCATCCGTGGTCTCGGCCGGGCGCAGGGCCTGCGACAGCAGCGCGGCGCGGGCGGTCGCCTCGGGATCGTGGCCGCCGAGGTCGACGACCGCGTCCCGCGCGACGCCGAGGCAGCCGGGGCCGAGCAGCCGATGCAGCACGGCCTGCGGGTGGCCGTGGGCGATCTCGCGCTCGAAGCCGGCGCCGGTCTCGATCGCGTCCCAGCCGGCCGCGTCGAGATCCAGGTCGAGGCCGGGGAGCACCACCGCGCCGTGCGGCAGGCCCGCCACCGCGGCGATGAGCTTGGCGGTGGCCGGCACCGAGCCGGTCGAGCCGGCGATCACCACCGGGTCGCGCGGACGCTCGCGGGTGAGGCGGGCGGCCTCCGCCAGCACGAGGTCGCGCGCCCGCGAGACCGGATCGGTGAGGCCGCGCTCCGCCAGGATCCGCGGCCAGTTCTCGGCGGCGATCCGGACGAAATCGAGGGTCAGGCCGAAATAGCGCGAGTACTCGGCCTCGACGGCACCCGCGATCTCGGACCAGGGCAGGCCCTCGACGGTCAGCGCGTCCATCAGCCCTTCGAGGTCGGCGGCGAGCGCCACCGCGTCGGCGGGCGAGGCCGGCACCAGGAACGGCACCTCCTCGTCGATCGGCAGCAGCGAGCGGTCGACCGCCTGCGCCCAGGACTGCACCAGCCGGGCGAGGATCAGCCGGCGCTCGAGCTTCTGCATCTCCGGGTCGAGGCCGACGGCGGCGTTCGCGACCAGCGGCATCGCGGCGAGATCCAGCTCGGCCTCGTCCGCCTCGCCGAGCGGGATCATCCGCGGCAGCAAGGCCGCCTCGCCCAGCCGCGCCGCCAGGCGCTTGGCCAGCTCCTTCGCCACGCCCGGCGTCGGCAGGTAGATCGTGACGGCGGCGAGCGCGAGCGGGTCGCGCCCGAGATCGCCGACGAGGCGCCCGTCGAGCAGCGCATCGACCAGCGTCGGCAGGAACGGCGCGCCGCGGGTGATGGTGAAGACGTGGGCGTGTGGGTCGGTCGGGTCGATCTGGGTCAACCGAGGATCCGTTCGCGCTCGTGCGTGAAGTTGAGCACCTTCCTGCCCGACATCGCGCTGGTGCGGTAGAGGTGGAGGTCGTCGGTGATCAGGGTGACGTCCGGCTCCCGCGCGTTCGGGATCGAGACGTCGTTGAGGGGCAGCCTGTCGAAGTCGACGGAACCGACGGCATCCGCGCTCGGCGCATACGTCTCCGTCGCCGCCTCCGCGTAGGAAGGGAACGCCTCGAGAACCGGGGCAGGCGGGCCTGGTCGAATTGTCGGATCTGGCACGCGGTCTCGGCAAGAACGTTCGGCGTGGCGACGAAGATCGCCGCATTCCCGATCCGGAGTTTCAGCAGCACGAAGTCGTCGATCGTGTGGATGCGCGCGCCGATGCGCGGCGATGCATGATCGGGAGGCGGTCCCGACGAAGAGCAGCAGAAGCAGGTTCGTGTCGACGAGCAGGCGTCCGGCACTCAAGGTTCGACCCGGCGGTCGGTGACGGAGACGACGCGGCCGTCATCGTCCTTGAGGTGCACCACCTTGTAGGATCGTTTCGGATCGAGATCGCGCCCGAGAGCGGTCACGAGCGGCTTGGACGCGTCCCAGGGCCGCGAAAACCCGACGGTGATGAGCCGCTGGTCCAGCGCGTCGTCGAACCGGATCTCCTCGAGACCGATGTTCGTCGGCTGCTCGGCATCGAAGACCGCGGCGACGTATTCCTTCGCCTTGGAAACCGCTTCCTTCACGTCCACCGGGACCTCCGCAGCGACCAGGGCCATCCTCGATGCGAGCAATCTAGAGGTTCCGCATCCGTTCCTCAAACGGAATCGCGGCTCACCCCTCCTGCGCGCTCACCCGCACGCGCTCCTCGGCGGCGCGGATCGCGTCGGGCGTGCCGACGTGGAGCCATTGGCCGTCGAGCCGCAGCCCGGACAGGCGGCCCGCCGCGATCGCCCGGTCGAACAGCAGGTTGAGCGAGAACGCGCCGTCCGGCGTGTCGGCGAACAGCTCCGGCTTCACGATGGCGACGCCCGCGTAGATGAAGGGGGCCACCCGGCGCTCGCCGCGCCGCTCCAGCCGGCCGTCGGCGTCCATGACGAAGTCGCCCGAGCCCTCGTAGCCGAGGCTCGTGGTGGTCGGCGCCACCAGGAGCAGGATGTCCATCCGCGCCGCGTCCCAGGCCTCGATGAGCCGGGCGAGGTTCGGGGTCGGGCCCTCCAGCCAAAACGAATCCGAATTGAACACCACGAAGGGGTTCGCGCCGACCAGGGCGAGCGCCTTCTTCACGCCGCCGCCGGTCTCGAGCAGGGTCTCGCGCTCGTCGGACACGACGATCTTCGGAAGGCCGACGCGCTTGGCCAGGTGCCCCTCGATCAGGTCCGGCAGGTAGTGGACGTTGACCACCGCGGTCTCGATCCCGCCCTCCGCCGCCCGGTCGAGGGCGTGGTCGATCAGCGCCTTGCCCGCGACCTCCACCAGGGGCTTCGGCACCGTGGCGGTGACCGGGCGCATGCGCTTGCCCAGGCCCGCGGCGAGGACGAAGGCGCGGGTGATCGCGGCTTGCGCGGTCGGCGGCGAGGCGGGGGTGTCGCTCATGCACGGGGCTCGCGAAGGAGAGGTCGGACGGCGGTTCAGGCGGGCTCGGCCGGCGGCTCGGCGCGTCCGAGCAACCCCGGAAGGTGCCGCAGGTGCCAGTCCCGCAGGGACGCCAGCGCCGGGTGGGCGAGGTTGCGGGCGAGGTAGCCCTCGATCCGCGGGATGTGGGCGAGGTAGGCCGGCTTTCCGTCGCGCAGGTTCAGCCGGGCGAAGATGCCGAGGATCTTGGTGGCGCGCTGCGCCGCCAGGATGGCGTAGGCGGTGGCGAAGCCCTGCACGTCGAAGGCCGGATCGCGGGCACGGCGCTCGCGGGCGTAGAGGCCGAGCAATCTGAGCTCGAACTCGGCGTTGGCGTCGACCCGGGCGTCCTGCAGCAGCGAGGCGACGTCGTAGGCCGGGTGGCCGAGCACCGCGTCCTGGAAGTCGATCACGCCGATGCGCTCCAGCCCGTCGCGCTCGGGGAGCCAGATCAGGTTGGGGGAATGGTAGTCGCGCAGCGTCCAGGTCGGGCGGGCGGGCACGGCGCCCTCCAGCACCTCGGCCCAGAGCGCGCCGAACGCGTCCCGCGCCTCGGGCGGGAGCGTGACGCCGCGCAGCGCCGGGGCATACCAGTCCGGCAGCAGCTCGGTCTCGAACAACAGCGCCTCGGCATCGTAGGCCGGGATCACGTGGTCGATGCCGTCCGCCACCGGCAGCACGCCCGGCAGCTCGACCGCGTGGAGCTTGGCGAGCAGGCGCGTCGCCTCGGCGTAGCGCTCGGGCCGCGGGCCGGCGGCGTCGACCACCGGCTCGGTGCCGAGGTCCTCGAGGATCAGCAGCCCGGTGTCGAGGTCCTCGCCGTAGATGCGCGGCGCCGAGAAGCCGAGCGCCCGCAGGCCCCGGTCGATCGCGACGAAGGCGTGGACGCTCTCGGCGAGCTTGACGATGGCGCTGTAGGGCTTTCCGTCGCGCACCGGCGGCCCGTCGGCGCGCGGCGGCGAGATCATCAGCACCGCCGAGCGGCCGTCGGGATGCGTCAGGCGCTCGTAGGCGCGCGACGACGCGTCGCCCTGCATCAGGGTGCGGGTCGCCTCGTCCCAGCCGCTGCGGGCGAGAAGGGCGCGGACCGCGCGCGCCCGGTCGAGGCGGGCGCGCATGCCCTCGGTGCCGGAGATGCGGGCGAAGCGCGAGCCCTCGCCGAACTCGGGCCGCAGCGACAGGTCGATCGACAGGACCGGCCCCTCGCGGGGCGGAAGCCGCTCGGGCCACTCGACCAGGGTGATCGCGGCCTCGGTCATCTCGTCGAAGCCGAGCTCGACCAGCTCGTCGGCGCTGCGCAGCCGGTAGAGGTCGGCATGGACGATCGCGCCGAGGCGACCCTCGTAGGGCTGGATCAGCGTGAAGGTCGGGCTCGGGACCTCGAGGCTCGGATCGCCGGCAAGCTCGCGGATCAGCGCGCGCGCCAGCGTGGTCTTGCCGCCGCCGAGGCCGCCCGAGAGCGCGACGAGATCGCCCGGCATCAGGAACTCGGCCAGGAACAACCCGAGATCCTCGGTCGCGCCCTCCTCCGGCAGGACGATCTCCCAGGCCGGCGGCTGCGCGTCCGCGGGGGGCGTGCCCGGCGAGGGGGCTGCGCCCGAGACGGCACCCTGCCGGTCGTGATCGGGATCGTCCTCGCCCAAAACCGTCAACCTCCGAGCGCCGATGCGCGGCGCGGCCTTGCAACCGCACCGGTCTATCGGAGGATCCTTAACCGAACTTCGCGAAAACGCGCATCCCCGCACGGGGCGGCACCGGCCGCGACCGGCGCGGCGCGGTCGAAGCCGGTCGTCGCGATGAGATCGGCCGGGCGTGCAGGACAGCTCGGCCCATCCGCGGCCGGTCACGCCGCGGCGATCTGCGGCGCGTCGCCGCCGGCGGCCTTCCAGCTCCGGATCAGGGCGAGGGTGTCGGCCAGCGGCACCGGGCAGCCATAAAGGTACCCCTGGCCGTAGGCGCAGCCCATCTCGGCGAGCGCCGCCGCCTCGGCCGGCGCCTCGATGCCCTCGGCCACCACGGGGATGCCGAGCTCGTCGGCGAGCACGAGGATGGTCTGGATGATCTTGCGGTTGCACGGGGTGGTCAGCATCGCCCGGACGAAGGCGCGGTCTACCTTCAGGGTCGTGATCGGCAGCTTCGACAGGTAGCTCAGCGACGAGTAGCCGGTGCCGAAATCGTCGATGGCGATGCCCATGCCCGCCTCGCGGCACACGCTGAGGGCCTCGGTGGCGCCTGCGGGATCGCGCATCACCGTGCTCTCGGTGATCTCCAGCTTCAGCGTCGCGGGGGCGATGCCGGTGGAGCGCAGCATCTCGGCGACCATCGCCGGGAAGCTCGCGCGGGCGAGGTCGTAACCGGTGACGTTGATCGAGAGGAACAGCGGCCCGTCGGCGGCGCCCGGGTTCTGCAGGGCCGCCATCATGATCTCCGGCATGATCCGGCCGACCTCGGAGACGACCCATTCGGTGATCTCGACGATCAGCCCGCTCGATTCGGCCACGGGGATGAACGTCATCGGCGGCACCAGGCCCTGCTCGGGGTGGCGCCAGCGGATCAGCGCCTCGAAGCCGGCCAGCGTTTCGGTGCCGAGCCGCACGATCGGCTGGAGGAACAGCTCGAACTCGTTGCGGTCGAGCGCCCGGCGCAGGGCGCGCTCCATCATCACCACGGAGATCGCGGCCTGGAAATCCGCCTTGAGCGCCGGCGAGGGCTCGACGGCGACGGGGCGCGCCGTCACGGCCGGGGCATGCGGCTTCAGCAGCGCGATCGCGTCGCGATAGCGGGCCATGACCACGCCGAGGCACAGGCGCAGGATCGGGTCCGCCTGCAGGAGGCGATTCTCGATCTGCGCCTCGGAGATCGGGACGAGGACGCAGTCCTCGATCGCCCGCGCCGAGGTGGGGCGCGGGCCCGAATCGAGGATCGCCATCTCGCCGAAGATCTCGCCGGGGCCGCGCTCGGCGAGCGGTTGCTCGATGCCGTCGCGGCGCAGGAAGATCGCGGCCCGTCCGGCGACGATCAGGTAGGCCACGGTTCCGGGCTCGCCTTCCTCGAAGATCGCGCTGCCGGCGGGCAGCGTGATCGTAGCGTTGGGATCGTTCATCGTCCGGTCCATGTCCCACCGAAACCTCAGGTGGCCTGGAGCGAACTTTGCCCGACGGACATTAATCAACCTACAATTCGTTCGATCCCAAGCCGCGCAATACATACCGCCGCGAACGAATGCTGCGGCCGCGAAAAACGATCGATGACGTTGCGGCGTATACAACCACTGGATGGTCAGGCGAATACTATCTTCGATAGAAATCCGCATCGCCGGCCATCACCGGCGGCCTTCGGCGGCGCGATCACGCGACGAAGCGCCAGACGTGGCTCTGCTTGATCTCGGCATCCTCCAGCGCCCGCGTCACCGGCACGGCGTAGCTGACGATCGCCTCGAGGCGGGCGCGCGGCAGGTAGCTGCGGCCGGGATCGCCGATGAGCACCGTGGTGCCGGCCGCGTGCAGGCGCTTGAGCCAGTCGCCGACCGCGCCGGCGAGGTCGCGCTCGTAGAAGATGTCGGCGGCGAGCACGAGGTCGACGTCGGGCACCGTGCCGATCAGGTCGGCGGAGGAGGTGGCGATGCGCCCGGAGACGCCGTTGGCGGCGGCGTTCAGCGGGATCGCCGCGATCGCGAAGGCATCGAGGTCGCTGGCGAGCACCGAGGCGGCGCCGGATCGCGCCGCCGCGATCGCCACGAGGCCGGAGCCGGAGGCGAAGTCGAGCACGCGCCGGCCGGCGGCGATTTCCGGGTTGTCGAGGAGGTAGCGGGCGAGGGCTTGCCCGCCGGCCCAGGCGAAGGCCCAGAACGGCGGCGGCAGGCCGATCTCGGCGAGCTCGTCCTCGGTCTTCTGCCACAGCTCCGTCGCCTCGTCGGCGACGTGGAGCACGATCTCCGGCGCATGCGCCACCGGCAGCAGGCGGGTGTTCGCGCGGATGAAGGCGGCGGCGTTCTCCGGCGTGATCATGGCCCGAGCAGCTCGCGATAGAGGCCGCACACGGCCTGCACCACCGCGTGCTCCGAGAACCCGTCCTCGACGATGCGCCTGCGGGCCGCCGCGCCGAGGGCGGCCACGCGATCCGGATCGCCCGCGAGCCGGACCAGGGCGGCGGCCAGCGCCGGCGCGTCGCCGGGGGGGACGACGAGGCCCTCGATGCCGTCGCGCACCAGGGCGCGGCAGCCCGGCACGTCGGTGGTGAGCAGCGCCCGGCCGCAGGCGGCGGCCTCCAGCAGGGTGCGCGGCAGGCCCTCGCCGCCGCGGGAGGGCAGGCAGCCGACATGGGCGCCGGCGAAGGCCGCGGCCGCGTCCCGCGTCGGCCCGAGCCAGGCGACCCCGTCGCGGGACCAGTCGCGCAGCGTCGCCTCGGGGATCGCCCGGCGGTTCGAGGGATCGGGCGCGCCGTGCAGCGCAAGCTCGACCGCAGCGCCCTGCGCGCGGGCGAGCCGCACCGCCTCGACGGCGACGTCGATCCCCTTCGACCACAGCATCCGCGCCACGATCGCGACCCGGAGCGGCGGATGCGGCGGCAGCGGCCGCGGCACGAACGCGTCCGGGTCGACGCCGGCGCCGCCGACGATCGTCACCGCGGTGTCGGCCGGGTCGAGGCCGAGGGCGGCGGCGTCGTCCGGGTTCTCGAACAGGAAGCGGGTGCGCTTCGAGGCCAGCGGCCCGCGGATCAGGTGGCGCAGGGCGGTCCGCGAGAGGCGTCCGGCCGCGTCGGCGCGCGCGCCGATCAGCCCGAGGCCGGTGAGTGCGTAGACGCGCGCCGGGATGCCGGCCATCGCCGCCGCCGTGCCGCCGACCAGGATCCCGCGCAGCGCGATGCAGTGGACGATGTCGGGCTTCCAGGCCTTCAGGATCGCGGCGAGCTGCCCCGCGGCGTAGCCGGCGGCCATCGGGTTGAGGCTGGAGCGCTCCGCCTCCAAAGCGATCACCCGGGCGCCCGTCGCCTCGACCACCGCGCGGTGGTCGCGCACCCGCGTCACCACGGCGACCGACAGGCCCATCGCCACCGCCGCCCGCGCCATCGGCAGGAAATGCGAGGCGAAGAACCAGTCCTCGGTGACGACGAAGGCGAGGCGCCGCATCGGCGCGGCGGGGGCGGAAGGGGCGGCGTCCATCGCACGAGCCTCTAACACGGGCGCGCATCCATGTACGGCGGATACGCAGGCGCCGGAACACGGCCGCGCGGCGACCGGTTGAGGGCAGGCTTTCGCAAGCGAGGAGCAGCGCTCATGGCATCGGATCTCGTGTCCTCCGACGAGACCGCCGGCACCGTCGTCGACCCGCGCGACGCGGCCGCCGAGGCCGGGCTCGCCTACGTCGACGACACGATGCCGGGCCTGACCCGGAAGAAGACCGCCAAGGGCTTCCGCTTCGTCGACGCCAAGGGCGCGCCCGTCCGCGACAAGGCGCAGGTCCAGCGGATCAAGTCCCTGGCGATCCCGCCGGCCTACACCGACGTGTGGATCTGCCCGCGCAAGAACGGCCACATCCAGGCCACCGGGCGCGATGCCAAGGGGCGCAAGCAGTACCGCTACCATCCCGATTTCCGCGCGGCGCGGGACTCGACGAAGTTCAGCCACATCATGGCCTTCGCCGACGCGCTGCCGGGCATCCGCACGCGGATCGACGCGGACATGCGGCGCAGGGGCCTGTCGCGCGAGAAGGTGCTCGCCACCGTGGTGCACCTCCTCGAGACGACGCTGATCCGCGTCGGCAACGACGACTACGCCAAGGCCAACAAGAGCTACGGCCTGACGACGCTGCGCGACCCGCACGTGACGGTCGAGGGCGCGGCGATGACCTTCCGCTTCAAGGGCAAGAGCGGCAAGACCTGGAACCTGTCGGTGAAGGACCGGCGCGTGGCCAGGATCGTCAAGGCCTGCCAGGACCTGCCGGGCCAGGAGCTGTTCCAGTACATCGACGAGGCCGGCGAGCAGCGCGACGTGACCTCGTCGGACGTCAACGCGTACCTGCGCGAGATCTCGGGGCAGGACATCACGGCGAAGGACTTCCGCACCTGGGCCGGCACGGTGCTGGCGGCGCTGGCGCTTCGCGAGTTCGAGACCTTCGACGGCGAGGCCGGCGCCAAGAAGAACGTCCGCGCGGCGATCGAGAACGTGTCGGCCCGGCTCGGCAACACGCCGACCATCTGCCGCAAGTGCTACATCCACCCGCAGATCATCGACTGCTACCTCGAAGGCGCCCTGCTGCTCCAGGTGAAGGACGCGGTCGAGAGCGAGCTGGTCGAGGATCTCGGCCGCCTGCGCCCGGAGGAGGCGGCGGTGCTGAGCCTGCTGCAGACCCGGCTCGCCGGAGACGCGCCCTCGACCGGCACGGCGAAGGCCGCGCGCCGGACGGCTCGGGCCGGCAAGGCGGCGAAGGCGAACACGCCGCGCAAGCCCGCGGCGAAGGCCGCCAAGGGCGCGGAGGCCGCGCGCGCCTGAACGCGCGCCCGCCCGGGTCGCGGCGCGCTCAATGGCGCGCCGGACCCTCGCCCGTGCTGGCCCGCGCCGATTCGGCCCCGCGACGGCCCTGCTCGGTGTCGAGCACCGGCGCGAGGCCGAGCTGACGGGCGAGCGAGACCAGATCTTTCAACCGTCCGGTCTGGGTCTTGCGGCGCAGGTTGAGGCGGTGGGTCTCCACCGTGCGGACCGACAGCATCAGGCGGCGCGCGACCTCCTTGTTGCTGAAGCCGGCGCTGAGGAAGCGCAGGACCTCGGCCTCGCGCGGCGTCAGCCCGAGGCTGTCGGCCGGCTCCGCGGACGGGGCCGTGCCCGCCTCGACCTCGCTCCGGGCGATCAGCCGCGGGGCGCCCTCGGCCAGGGCCAGCACGGCGTTGCAGAGGTCCCGCGGCGTGGCGGAGCGGGCCACGAAGGCGTCCGCCCCGGCCTCCCGCAGCGCGTCGACGTCGGCCGCGTTCAGCGCCTGGAACGCCACCAGCGTCCGCAGCGCCGGCAGGCGCGCCTTGAGGTCCACGAGGTGGCTGAGCCCGACTTGCAGCCGGGTCTCGTCCAGGAAGATCAGCGCGACGGTGTTGGCCGGGTCGACCTGGTCGAGGTCGGCCTCGCCGATCGTATGGAGCGCCGGCATGTGCTCCAGCGTCGCGCGGAAGGCGGGATTCAGCTCCTGGGGCTCGTCGAACACCAGGACGTCTACGGCCGTACTCATACCGCGCACCCTTCTTTCCCGGCATGGCACAATTCGGCCGGGGTCGGAAGAAGTGTTTCAAGACTCGTTCCAGACGAATCCTGCGGTCTTTCGCAGTCGACTTGTGTCGAAATCAGATACGGCGCCAGGCTTATACTTAACGCGTGTCTCGCGCAGGCACAGCGCGATCAACCTTAACGTCCCTCCGTCTCCGCGACGACCGAGCGACGCAGGGCGGCGGGTCCCCGTGCCGGCGAAGCGGACCGGGCTTCAGCCGGCGCGGGCGAGGATGAGGTCGTTCTCGGCCGAGACGACGCGGTCGCGCCCGGAGGTCTTGGCCTCGTAGAGGGCGATGTCGGCGCGCTTGGTCAGCGCGGTGACGCTGTCGCCCTCGCACCAGGTGCTGACGCCGAAGCTGCACGTCATGCGCACGGGGCCGCGCGATCCGCGGATGCGGAGGTCCCTCACCTGCAGGCGGAGGCGCCCGGCGACGGCCTCGGCCTCCGCGAGGGAAAGTCCGGGCAGCACCACCGCGAACTCCTCGCCGCCGAGGCGCCCGACGATCCCCTGGGCGCCCAGAAGCTCGGCCACGGCCTTGATCGCGGCATCGCCGACATCGTGGCCGTGCTCGTCGTTGATGCGCTTGAAATGGTCGATGTCGGCGAGCACGGCCGAGAGCGCCCCGTGGTTGCCGGCGCGCTCGGTCGCTGCGCCGACCCGGGCGAAGAAGGCGCGGCGGTTGAGCAGGCCGGTGAGCGGGTCGGTCTCGGCGAGCCGGATCAGCTCGTTCTGCATCGTGGTCAGGCGCTCGGCCGCGCGCAGGCGCGCATGCAGCTCCTCGGCGCTCGGCGGCTTCTCGATGAAGTCGTCAGCGCCGCTGTCCAAGGCCTCGGCGAGGTTCCGCGCGTTGCGCGCCGACGACATCGTGACGACGTAGAGGGGGCGGCGCGCCTCGGCGAGGAGCCGGGCCGACCAGCACAGCTCCAGTCCCGTCACCGGCCGGACCTCGAGGCTGGTGATCAGCACCCGGACGCTCGGGGTCTCCTCCAGGAAATCGCGGGCGGCGGCCGAGTCCGTGAAGGCGCTCACGACGTGCCCGCGCGGTTCCAGCAGCCCGGTGATGATCTTGAGGACGACGCGGCTCGAATCGACGATGACGATGTGCATGGCGCGCGATACCGATGGAAACGGGTTCTGATGCAACCAGGCCTTAAAAACCTTAAGATGCAGTCTCGGCTCGCGCACACGTGGATGATCGGCGACGGAATCGTACGAACGCCGGTCGGCGCCGACGCGGCGCCGAGGACGAGCGGGAACCCCGATTGCGGGTGCGGGAGGCGAGCGTGACCGCGACAGGAAGGTCGGAGGGGGCGGAGGCGGCGCCGTACCCGCGCACGCCGGACGGGCGCTACTTCGTCGTCGGGGAGCGGCTCTGGCGCTGCACCGACCCGCACCTGCCGGAAGCGGCCCGGCAACGCCACGTCGACGCGCTGATGGATGCGCGCCGCGCCGTCGGGGCGGCCAAGCGGGCCGAACGGAAGGGCGATCCCCAGGCTCCGGCGCTGCTGCGGTCGGCGCGCGGCGCCGTGCAGGCCGCCAAGGAAGCCCTCGGCGAGCGCGGGCCGGTCTGGTGGACGGATGGAGCCGCGGACCAGGGCGGGCGCCATCCGCGCAACACGCCCTATGCCGCATGGTACGCGGCGCTCACCGAGCCCGAACACCGCTGACGCTCAGCGCCGCGGCACGGAGACCGTGACGACCGAGACGCCGTTCCCGGACTGGACCTGCCCGCCCGAGGTCCAGGCGCCATCGCGTCCACGCGACAGGATGCGCGGCCCCTGCCCGCGGCGGGAGGCCGGGCGAAGGCCGGGGTTGATCACGGTCACGCTCGGCGCCCCCACCGGTGTCTCGCGCAGGCCCGAGATCGTCGGGATGCCGTAGGTGCCGTAGCTCCAGGGGGCCGGGACGATGCGGTTCGGCGAGGGCACGCTGCTGAAGGGCGCACCGATATACGCACCGCGCACCGCCTCGTCGGCGAAGCCGTACCCGACCGGACCGCCATAGGCCGAGCCGTAGCCGTAGGGTGCGACGCGCACGGTCTCGGCGTGCGCGGCCCCGACGCCGAGCGACAGGGCGGCGGCGAGCGCGAACCGGGCGGCGATCCGCGAGCGGGACGGATGGTGACGGGTCATGGATCGCAACTCCGGTCGGGACGCTGACATGCGGGGCAAACCCCGGTCTCGCCGATCTCGTTCCGGTCGGCCCGCCCAAGCCACGGGCGAAGACTGCTTAAACCGCGCGGCGAGCGCTGTTGCCCACAGAATTGCGCGCGGCGCCGAAGTCGATCCCGCTCAACGGCAAGTGGTGATACGGCGGACGATCCAGCCTTCGCCCTCGACCCAGAGACGACGGCGGATCCGGCTGCAGGTGCCGCCGTCGTCCTCGCCCTCGGTGGCCGAGACCGGACGGACGGGGGGCGTCACCTCGGCGACCTTGGTCACGGTCGCGGTGGCGGGGGCCGCCGACGCCGTCGTGGGGGCGGCGAAGCCGAGGAGCGCGACGAGCGCGAGGACGGGAGCAACGGACGTCGTCGACATGGATCTGGGTCTCGCCTGGGCAGCTTGGCCGGCGCGTTGGCACCGGAGCGGAGACGCTTCGTGCGTGTCCGAACGGGTAATCCGCGACCCTTCGTTTCGGTTGCAACGCCTGCGCGGATCTCGCGACGAATGCTCCGATTCGGCACGGATGAAGCGCGGATCCCGAACCGCGCCGTGCGCCCTCAGTCCAGCTGCTGGATCAGCCCGTCGCGGATCGTGACCCGGCGGTCCATGCGGGCGGCGAGCTCCATGTTGTGGGTGGCGATGAGGGCGGCGAGGCCGGAAGCGCGCACCAGCGAGAGCAGGATCGAGAAGACGTGCCCCGCGGTCGAGGGGTCGAGGTTGCCGGTGGGCTCGTCGGCGAGCAGCAGGCGCGGGCCGTTGGCGACGGCGCGCGCGATCGCGACGCGCTGCTGCTCGCCGCCGGACAGCTCCGCCGGCCGGTGGACGAGGCGGTCCTTGAGGCCGAGGAAGCTCAAGAGCTCGGTGGCGCGCGCCTTCGCCTCGCCGCGCCCGAGCCCGCGGATGAGCTGGGGCATCACCACGTTCTCCAGCGCCGAGAACTCCGGCAGCAGGTGATGGAACTGGTAGACGAAGCCCATCTCCTCGCGGCGGAAGCGCGTGCGCTCGGCATCCTTCATCGCAGCGGTCGGCTGGCCGCCGACGTAGACCTCGCCGCCGTCCGGCCGCTCCAGCAAACCGGCGAGGTGCAGCAGGGTCGACTTGCCGGCGCCCGACGGCGCGACCAGCGCGACCAGCTCGCCCGGCCAGATCGCGAGGTCGGCCCCGCGCAGGATGTCGAGCGACCGGTCGCCCTGCGCATAGCGCCGCTCGACGCGGGAAAAGAACAGGGCCGGCACCGGCGGGATGCCGGCGCTCTCGGAGGTGCCGCTCATGGAAGTGCCGCTCAGCCGTAGCGCAGCGCCTGCACCGGATCGAGCCGGGCCGCGCGCCAGGAGGGATAGACCGTCGCGGCGAGCGCGAGCAGGAACGAGGTCAGCACCACGACGGTGATCTCGGTGGGGTTCATCTCGGCCGGGATCTCGGCGAGGAACCGCACCGTCGGGTCCCAGGCGCCGGGAAACAGCACGCGCTGGATCGGCTTGATGTTCAGCGTGATCAGGATGCCGAGCCCGAGGCCCGACAGGGTGCCGACGAGGCCGATCAGCGCGCCGTTGATCAGGAAGACGCGCATCACCGTGCCGGGGGTCGCGCCCATGGTGCGCAGGATGGCGATGTCGCTCGACTTGTCGCGCACCAGCAGGATCAGGCCGGAGACGATGTTCAAGGTCGCCACGACGACGATGAGGCTCAGGATCAGGAACATCACGTTGCGCTCGACCTCGAGCGCCCCGAAGAAGGTTCGGTTGCGCTGGCGCCAATCGGTGAGCAGCACCGGCCGCTCGGCCGCCAGCTCCAGCGGCTCGCGCATGGCGGCGACCGCATCGGGGTTGTCGATGTAGATCTCGATCAGGCTGACGTCGCCCTCGCGGTTGAAGAACGCCTGCGATTCCGCGAGCGGCATGAACACGAAGGTCGAGTCGAACTCGGTCATGCCGATCTCGAAGATCGCCTTGACCGTGTAGCTCTTGGTCCGCGGCGCGGTGCCGAAGGCCGTGGTCGCGCCCTTCGGCGTCGAGAGCGTGATGGTGTCGCCGGCCTGGATCGCCAGGCTGTCGGCGAGCCGGCGGCCGATCAGCACCCCCGAGCCGTCATCGAAGCCCTCCAGCGTGCCGCCGCGGAGCGACTTGGCGATGCCGCCGATCGCCCCAAGGTCGTCGCCGCGCACGCCGCGGACCAGCACGCCGCTGCCGCCGTAGGGCGACGAGGCGAAGGCCTGGCCCTCGACCAGCGGGATCGCGGCCCGCACGCCCGCCACCTTCGACAGGCGCTCGGACAGGTCGGCGAAATCGGTGAAGGTCCGGTCGATCGGGGTGACGAAGATGTGGCCGTTGATGCCGACGATCTTCGACAGCAGCTCGGTCCGGAAGCCGTTCATCACCGAGAGCACGATGATCAGCGTCGCGACGCCGAGCGCGATGCCGAGCACCGAGAAGAACGCCACCACCGAGACGCCGCCGCCGCGGCGGCGCGCGCGCAGGTAGCGTCCGGCGATGATCCACTCGAAGGCCGCGAACGGCGCGGTCGCCCCGCGCAGCCATGCCGGCTTCCGCGTGCTCGCCTCGGTGCCGGCTTCGACCGCCATCGGAGCCTCAGGCACGCCGGATGCGGGTGATCAGGTCCACCGGCGCCAGGGTCTCGCGCTCGCCGCCGGCGCGGCACTTCAGCTCGACCTTGCCCTCGGCCAGGCTCTTGGGACCGACCACCACCTGCCAGGGCAGGCCGATCAGGTCCGCGGTGGCGAACTTCGCGCCCGGCCGCTCGTCGCGATCGTCGTAGAGCACGCTGAGGCCGGCGGCCTCGAGCGTCCCCTGGATCTCGGCGCAGGCGGCGTCGGTCGCGGCGTCGCCGGTCTTCAGGTTGATCAGCGCGACGTCGAACGGCGCGACCGCATCCGGCCAGATGATGCCGGCCTCGTCGTGCGACGCCTCGATGATCGCGGCAACCAGGCGGCTCGGGCCGATGCCGTAGGAGCCCATGTGGACCGGGCGCTCGATCCCGTCCGGGCCGGCGACCTTGGCGCCCATCGGCTCGGAATACTTCGTGCCGAAGTAGAAGATGTGCCCGACCTCGATGCCGCGGGCCGACATGCGGTTCTCCTCCGGCACCTCGGCGAAGGCGTCGGCCTCGTGCATCTCGTCGGTGGCGGCGTAGTGCGAGGTCCAGGCGTCGACGAGGCCCTGCAGGCCGGCGACGTCCTCGAAATCCACGGTCGCGGGCGGGATCTCGAAGTCGAGATAGGCGCGGTCGCAGAACACCTCGCTCTCGCCGGTCTGGGCGAGGATGATGAACTCGTGGCTGAGGTCGCCGCCGATCGGCCCGGTATCGGCCCGCATCGGGATCGCCTTGAGGCCGAGGCCCGCGAAGGTGCGCAGGTAGGCCACGAACATCCGGTTGTAGGCGTGGCGGGCGCCGGCCTGGTCGAAGTCGAAGGAATAGGCGTCCTTCATCAGGAACTCGCGCGAGCGCATCGTGCCGAAGCGCGGGCGCACCTCGTCGCGGAACTTCCAGGAGATCTGGTAGAGGTTCTTCGGCAGGTCCTTGTAGGAGCGCACGCTCGCCCGGAAGATCCCGGTCACGACCTCCTCGGCGGTGGGGCCGTACAGCATCTCGCGGTCGTGCCGGTCCTTGATGCGCAGCATCTCCTTGCCGTAGGCGTCGTAGCGGCCCGATTCCCGCCACGGCTCGGCGGACTGGATCGTCGGCAGCAGCAGCTCGACCGCCCCGGCCCGGTCCTGCTCGGTGCGGATCACGTCGCAGACCTTGTTCAGCACCCGCAGGCCGAGCGGCAGCCACGCGTAGATGCCGGCCGATTCCTGGCGCACGAGGCCGGCGCGCAGCATCAACCGGTGCGAGACGATCTCGGCTTCCTTGGGCGTCTCGCGCAAGGTCGGCAGGAAGTAGCGGGACAGACGCATGAGGCTTCTTTGACGGATCCGGCGGTCGGTTCGGGTCTGGCGGCGCGCGCGGACGCCGATCCCGTTGCCGGGGGCACACAACACATTGCAACCGGAAAACACAAGCGGCTTGGGTCTTCGGGGCCGGCCGGAGCCCGGTTTCGTCGCTTCGCCGCCCGCCGACGGCCCCGGAGACGGTTCCCTGCAATTTCTCGGCGAAAAAACGCAGATTTGTTCCTTCGACCCGGTGACAGGACGAAATGTTGTTCCTATAAGCAGCCCGCGATGGTTGCGTAGCCCCTCAGAGGGAACGCAAAGGTCCGGGTCTCGGGAGGAAAATCGACCGCCACGCAGTCAATGCGTAGGACAACCAAAGGTCGAACCAGATTGACTGCTTGAAAAGCAAGGCCTCGGGCCTTGCTTTTTTGTTTCGTACGCCCGTGAACGCTCAGGCCGGCAGCGGCCCGGTGGCCGGCACGTCTCGAGCGGTGCGCAGGTTGGCCAGCCCGTAGCCCGCCACGCAGAGGTAGCACAGCACCGGCACCCCGAGGGCGGTCCCGAGCCCGGCATGGTCGGCGAGGGTTCCGGTGATCACCGGCACGATCGCTCCGCCGACGATCGCCACGCAGACGATCCCCGACCCCTGCGCCGTGCGATCGCCCAGGCCCTCGATCGCCATCGCGAAGATCGTCGGGAACAGGATCGCGTTGGCGAGGCCGACCGCGAGCAGGGTCCAGGCGGCGACCGACCCGTGGGACAAGGCCGACACCGTGACGAGGAGGCCGGCCGCGACGGCGCAGGCCGCGAGCGCCGCGCCGGCCCGGACATGGCGCAGCGCGAGGCTGCCGACGATGCGCCCGGCCAGCGCGCCGCCCCAGTAGACGCTGAGCAGATGGCCGGCGGTGGCCGGATCCGCCCCGAGGACGCGCGGCTCCTCGAGGTAGCTGACCATCAGCGTGCCGATCGAGACTTCCGCCCCGACGTAGAGGAACAAGGCCAGGGCGCCGAGGGCGAGGCGCGGCCGGGCGAGCAGATCGAGGCCGAAGCCCGCGACCGCCGCCGTCGGCGTCTCCCGGACGCTGCCGCGAAGCGACCAGAACAGGATCGCCAGCGCGAAGAGGCCGGCCGCGATGGCGAGGAACGGCCCCTGCAGCACCGCCGCCTCGGCCTGCCGCGCGGCGGCGAGCATGGCGGGCGAGGCTGTCGCCGCATCGGCCGGCGCCGGAGCGTCGCGGCCGAGGATCGCCCAGGCGCCGACCGCCGGGCCGACGGTGGTGCCGAGCGCGTTGAAGGTCTGCGCCAGCGTCAGCCGGCTCGACGCCCGCTCGGGCGCACCGAGCCGCGCGACCAGCGGGTTCGCCGCGACCTGCAGCACCGCGATGCCGGACGCCATCACGAACAGGGCGAGGAGGAACAGCGGGAACACGCCGGCCCGCGCGGCGGGCGCGAACAGCACGCAGCCGGCCGTCATCACCAGGAGCCCGAGCACCAGCCCGCGCATGTAGCCGATGCGGGAGACGAGGAGACCGGCCGGCAGGGAGACCACCGCGTAGGCGATGAAGAACGCGAACTGCGTCAGCGTCGCCTCGGCGTAGCTCAGCGCGAACAGGCTCTTGAGCTTCGGGGTGACGATGTCGACGAGAACGGTGGCGAGCCCCCAGGTGAAGAACAGCGCCAGGACGATCGGCAGGAGCCGCCGTGCCGCCGCACCGGCGGCGGCCTCGCCCTCCGGCGTTGCGCCCGGCGCCAGCATGCGATCCTCCGTCGTCCTGGGATGACGGGCGGTCGAGCGCCGCGCCACGGCGAAGCTTTCGCCAGGCGTCGACGGGCTGTCAACGCGACATCCGGGAGCGGAAGGCGCCTAGAGGCCCGTCAGGGGAAACGCGGCGAGCGCGACCAGGAAGGCCGCGCCGGCGGCGAGCGTCGTCCAGATCGCCTTCTCGCGGAGCCGCGGCGCGGCCGGCGCGCCCGGATCCTGGCCCGGCACCACGCGGGCCGGGTCGGTCTCGGCCTGGTTGCGGATCGGCAGGATCGCGAACAGCAGCGTCCACCACACCACGAAGTACAGCGCGCTCGCGCCGAACACCGTGAGACGGAACTGCAGAACCGCCACCGCGACGAAGGCGGCCACCAGAACCAGCACGACGCCGAGCGTCCGCGGCGTCGTGCGCGCCACGGCCTTCAGGAGCGCGTTCACCCGGATCAGACCTGCTCCAGCTCGGTCAGCGTCCCGAGGAAGTCCTTCGGGTGCAGGAACAGCACCGGCTTGCCGTGCGCGCCGATGCGGGGCTCGCCGGTGCCGAGCACGCGGGCGCCCTCGGCCTTGAGCCGGTCGCGGGCGGCGATGATGTCGTCGACCTCGTAGCAGACGTGGTGGACGCCGCCGCCCGGGTTGCGCTCGACGAAGCTGGCGATCGGCGAGTCCGCGCCGAGCGGCTCCATCAGCTCGATCTTGCTGTTGGGCAATTCGACGAACACGACGGTGACGCCGTGCTCGGGCTGCGGCAGCGGCGCGGTCAGCGTCGCGCCCAGCGTCTCGCGATAGACCTTGCAGGCGGCGTCGAGATCGCGCACCGCGATGGCGACGTGGTTGAGCCGGCCGATCATTGGTTTCTCCCTAACTGTCTTCCGCGAGAGGACGCTGCGCCCCATTTCGAGGTCTCCATCGACCTAACGATCCGGAGCCCCCTGGCAACCCGAACCCGCCGTTCACGGGCTCCGTCGGCGAGCCCGGAACCCAGAGCCGCCGCGGCGTGCCGGTGACGACGCAGCCGGCGGTTCTGGATCCCGGGCTCCACTTCGCGGCCCCGGGATGACGGGGTTGGAGCGGATACGCGCCGGTCCGAGCCGAGACTCGAGAGCCGGATCGCCGCTGCGAATGCGGGTCGAATGCGCGGAGCGACGTTTTCGCAGGCGCCCTCCCCTCGCAACGGGGGGAGGGTAAAGATCAGACTTCGACCACCTGCACGTGGCAGGCGGGCTTCTTGCCCCAGACCTCGTTGACGGCCGAGCGCACGGCGCGGTCGACCGCCTTCTCGACGGCCTCCGAGTCGCGGCGCTTGCCCTTCGACATGCCCGACAGGGTACGCGACACCGAATCGACCACGGTGTCGATCAGCGGCGCGCCGCCGCGGCCGCGGTTGGGCAGGCCGATGATGTCGACCGCCGGCTCGCCCAACACCTCGCCGCTCTCGTCGATGGCGATCGCCACCGAGACGAGGCCGGCCTGGGCGAGCTTGCGCCGCTCGGGGATCGCGCGGTCCTTCCCGTCGATCAGGACGTTGCCGTCCTTGAACAGGCGGCCCGACTTCACGTGGTCGATGATCTCCGGCTTGCCGGGGCTCAGGCGGATCAGGGTGCCGTTGCGGGCCTTGACCACGTTGTCGACGCCGTGGGCGCGGGCGAAGCGCGCGTGCTCGTCGAGGTGAAGCGCCTCGCCGTGGACGGGGATCGCCGTCTGCGGCCGGGTCCAGGCGTACATCTCGGCCATCTCGTCGCGGCGCGGGTGGCCGGAGACGTGGACCAGCTCGGTCCGGTCGGTGATGACCTCGACACCCTGCTCGATCAGGTCGTTGATGATCGCGCCGACGTCGCGCTCGTTGCCGGGGATGGCGCGCGAGGAGAAGATCACCTGGTCGCCGGCGGCGAGCGCGATGTCCGGATGGTCCTTGCGGGAGACGCGGGCGAGCGCCGCCCGGGGCTCGCCCTGCGAGCCGGTGAGCAGCGCCACGACCTTGTCGCGCGGCAGGTCGCGCCACGAATCGGCGCGGCGGAACTCCTGCAGCCCGTCGAGGAAACCGCATTCGCGGGCGACGTCGATAACCCGATCCATGGCGCGGCCGACCGCGACCACCTCGCGCCCGCAGGCCTTGGCGGCTTCGGCCACCGCGCGGATGCGGGCGACGTTCGAGGCGAAGGTCGTCACCGCCACGCGCTGGGGCGCGGCCGCGATCAGCTTGGCCAGGGTCGAGGCGACCTCGGCCTCGCTCGGCGAGAAGCCCTCGCGGACGACGTTGGTCGAATCGCAGACCAGCGCCAGGATGCCCTCGTCGCCCATGGCGCGGAAGGCCTCGGCCGAGGTCACGTCGCCGAGGATCGGCGTCGGGTCGATCTTCCAGTCGCCGGTGTGCAGCACGAGGCCGGCCGAGGTGCGGATCGCCACCGCATTCGATTCCGGGATCGAGTGCGAGACCGGCACGTAGTCGATCTCGAACGGCCCGAGCGTCACGCGCCGGCCCGGCTTGATCTCGCGCAGGTCGACCTTCGGCGCGCCCGGCTCCGACAGGCGCCGGGTCTCGAGCAGGCTCTTGGCGAAGCGGGTCGCGTAGACCGGCACCTTGAGGCGCGGCCACAGCTCGCTGATCGCGCCGATATGGTCCTCGTGCGCGTGGGTGATGAAGATCCCGAGAAGGTCCTTCTTGCGCTCCTCGATGTAGGAGAGGTCCGGGAACATGAGGTCGACGCCGGGCATCGCCTCCTCGCTCGCGAACCCCATCCCGCAATCGACCATGATCCACTTGCGGCCCTTCTCCGGCCCGAAGCCGTAGAGCGCCGCGTTCATCCCGATCTCGCCCACGCCGCCGAGCGGCAGGAAGACAAGCTCGTCCTGTCCCGTTGTCATAAATCCAGAATCCATCTCATGCCGCCGTCGCGGCCGTCCCAAAATGCACCTCGCCCGCCGTCACGGTCCGCCGCGTTCCATCGGGGGCGAGGATCACGAGCCGCCCCCCCTCGTCGATGTCTTCGAAATCGCCGACCAGGGTCTCCGTCCCGCTGCGGACCGCGATGCGCGATCCGAGGCCGGAGGCCCGTGCGAGCCAACGCTCGCGAATCTCAGGAAATCCCCGTCCGCGATCCCAGATACGGGCCGCCACGGCAAGCTTATTCGTCAGATCCGCCAACACCATGCCGGCATCAAGTGGGTATCCGAGCCCCGCCAGAGAGGTGGCGGAGGCCGAAAACGCCTCCGGGACGTCTGCGACATTGACGCCGAACCCGATCGCCACCGCCCGCCGGCCGCCCCGCAGCGTCTCCGCCTCGAGCAGGATGCCGGCGAGCTTGGCCCCGCCCGCGAGTACGTCGTTCGGCCATTTGAGGCCGAACGTCCCGGCCGAGTCGGGGCCGCAGGCCGCGTCCAGGGCCTCTACCAGCGCGATGCCGGCGACGAAGCCGAGGCCGGCGACCCGCTCCGGCTCGACACCGGCCACCGGCCAGAGCACGCTCGCGGTCAGGTTCCCCGGGATCGAGGCCCAGACGTTGCCGCGCCGGCCGCGGCCGGCCTCCTGGGCACGCGCCGCGATCCAGAGCGGCCCGGTCGCGCCGGCGCGGGCCTGGTCGAGCGCCTCGGTGTTGGTCGAGCCGAGGCGGTCGTGGACGTGAAGGCGGTGCCCGGCCGCCCGCGCACCCTCGCCGAGACGGAAGTCCAAGGCCTAGAACAGCGACTTGGCTGCCGCGCCCGCCGCCCCGACGAACGGTGCCGGCAGCAGCCAGAACAGGATCACGACGACGCTCGACAGGGCGAGAACGATGCGCAGGCCCGGCGCCATCGCCTCGTAGGGCGCCTTGGCCTCGTCGAAATACATGATCTTGACCACGCGGATGTAGTAGTACGCCCCGACCACGCTGGTGACCACGCCGATGACGGCCAGCGCCACGAGGTTGGCCTGGATCGCGGCGGCGAAGACGTAGAATTTGCCGAAGAACCCCGCGAGCGGCGGGATGCCGGCCAGCGAGAACATCATCATCGCGAGGCAGAACGCGATCCACGGATGGGTGCGCGACAGGCCCGACAGGTCCTCGATCGTCTCGAACATCTCGTTCCGGCGGCGGAGCGAGAGGATGATCGCGAAGGCGCCGAGCGTCATCGCGAGGTAGATGATCATGTAGACCACCACGCCGCGGATGCCCTCCTCGGTGCCGGCGGCCAGCCCGATCAGCGCGTAGCCGACGTTGCCGATCGACGAGTAGGCCATCAGGCGCTTGAGGCTGCGCTGGCCGATCGCCGCGAACGAGCCCAGCGTCATCGAGGCGATGGCGATGAACACGATGATCTGCTGCCAGATCGCGGTCACGTCGGGGAAGGCGCCGATGAAGACGCGGACCGTCATCGCCATCGCCGCCATCTTCGGGGCGGAGGCGAAGAACGCCGTCACCGGGGTCGGCGAGCCCTCGTAGACGTCGGGCGTCCACATGTGGAACGGCACCGCCGCCAGCTTGAACGAGACGCCGGCCGCGACGAACACGATGCCGAGCACGATGCCGAAGCCGGCATCCTCGTGCAGCGCCGAGACGATGCCCGGGAACGACACCGTGCCGGTGAAGCCGTAGACCAGCGAGGCGCCGTAGAGCAGCATGCCCGAGGAGAGCGCGCCGAGGACGAAGTACTTGAGGCCGGCCTCGGTGGATTTCAGGTCGTCGCGGTGGAACGCGGCGATGACGTAGGCGGCGAGCGACTGTAGCTCGAGCCCGAGATAGAGCGCGATCAGGTCGTTGGCCGAGACCATGATCAGCATGCCGATCGTGCACAGCACGATCAGGATCGGGAACTCGAACCGGTCGATGCGCTCGCGCTGGAAGTAGTCGCGCGAGAGCAGGATCGTCGCGGCCGAGCCCAGCAGCACCAGGGCCTTCATCACCTTCGAGAAGCCGTCCTGGATGAAGCTGCCGGACAGCGTGGTCACCTTGGTACCGGCCGGCTGCGACATTACCACGAAGAGGGCCACCAAGAGCAGCGCGAGGGCGCCGACGTTGACGGTCTCGACGGAGCGCTCGCCGCGGAAGGCGCCGTAGAGGATCAGCACCATCACGCCGATGCCGAGGATCAGCTCGGGCAGCAGCGGGGTGAGCGAGGGCAGGACGGTCTGCACGGTCTGGACGGTCGGCATCTCTGGCCCTGCCTTCAGCGCGCGAGGGGCAGCGCGGCGGCCGCGGTCTGCGTGTTCGAGAGGGCGGCCTTCATGCTCGTCATCAGCGCCTCGGTGGAGGGGGCGAAGACGTCGAGGATCGGGGCCGGGTGGACGCCGTAGTAGATCGTCAGCGCGACGAGCGGCGCGAGGATCAGCTTCTCGCGGTTGTCGAGGTCCAGGATGCCCTGGAGGTTGGGCTTCTCGAGCTTGCCGTAGATCACGCGGGCGTAGAGCCACAGGGCGTAGCCGGCCGACAGGATGATGCCGAAGACCGAGAAGAACGCCACCGTCGGGTTGGCCTTGAACGCCCCCATCATCGCCAGGAACTCGCCGACGAAGCCGGAGGTGCCGGGCAGGCCGACATTGGCCATGGTGAACACCATCATCGCCACCGCGTAGAGCGGCATCCGCTTCACGAGGCCGCCATAGGCGGCGATCTCGCGGGTGTGCATCCGGTCGTAGACCACGCCGACGCCGAGGAAGAGCGCGCCGGAGACGATGCCGTGGGAGATCATCAGGAACAGCGCGCCCTGGATGCCCTGCTCGTTGAGGGTGAACAGGCCGAGGGTGACGAAGCCCATATGCGCCACGGAGGAGTAGGCGATCAGCTTCTTGATGTCGGTCTGCATCAGCGCGGTGAGCGAGGTGAAGATGATCGCGATCACCGACAGCGCGAAGACGAGCGGCGCGAAGGTGTGGCTCGCATCCGGCAGCATCGGCAGCGAGATCCGGATGAAGCCGTAGCCGCCCATCTTGAGCAGGATGCCGGCCAGGATCACCGAGCCGGCGGTGGGCGCCTCGACGTGCGCGTCGGGGAGCCAAGTGTGGACCGGCCACATCGGCATCTTCACCGCGAAGCTCGCGAAGAAGGCCAGCCACAGCCACCATTGCATGCCCACGGGGAAGCGGGTCTGGAGCAGGGTCGGGATGTCGGTCGTGCCGGCCTGCCAGTACATCGCCATGATGGCGAGCAGCATCAGCACCGAGCCAAGCAGCGTGTAAAGGAAGAACTTGAAGCTGGCGTAGATGCGCCGCTTGCCGCCCCAGATGCCGATGATCAGGAACATCGGGATCAGGCCGGCCTCGAAGAACAGGTAGAACAGCACCAGGTCGAGCGCCTGGAACACGCCGATCATCGTCGTCTCGAGCACGAGGAAGGCGACGAAGTACTCCTTCACTCGCGTCTCGATGGAATGCCACGAGGCGCCGATGCAGAACGGCATCAGGAACGTCGTCAGCAGCACCAGCGGCATCGAGAAGCCGTCGACGCCGAGCTTGAACCGGATCGTCTCGGCGAGCCAGGCATGGCTCTCGACCAGCTGGAAGCTCGCCGAGGTCGCGTCGTAGCGGTTCCAGGCCACCAGCGAGAGCAGGAAGGTGACGACCGTGGTGGCGAGTGCCGCCCAGCGGGCGTTCTTTGCCACCGCCTTCTCGTCGCCCGACAAGGTCAGGATGAAGGCCGCGCCGCAGAGCGGCACGATCAGCAGCCCGGAGAGGAGCCCTAAGCCGAACATCTAGCGATCCATCCCGTTCGTGAGGGCGGCTTGCGACGCGAGGCCCATCAGTGCCCCCCCGGCTTCGGCAGGCCGGCCATCAGGTACCAGCTCAGGATGCCCGCGACGCCGATCAGCATCACGAAGGCGTAGTGGTAGACGTAGCCGGTCTGGAAGCGGACGACGCCGCGGGTCACGTCGACGACGCGGGCCGCGATCCCGTCCGGGCCGGCGCCGTCGATGGCGCGGCCGTCGACCTGCTTCCACAGGAACAGGCCAAAATCCTTGGCCGGGCGCACGAAGATCCGGTCGTAGAGCTCGTCGACGTACCACTTGTTGAGCAGGAACCGGTACAGCACCGGTTGCTGCGCGGCGAGCTCGGCCGGCAGCTTCGGCCGGCGGATGTACATCACGACGGCCAGCACGAAGCCGAGCACCAGCATGATGAACGGGGCGTAGGAGACGAGCGCCGGCACGTGGTGGATGTCGTGCATGATGTGGTTGTCGGGGCCGTGCGCCAGCGCGTGGCCCCAGAACGCCTCCATGCCCTCGCCGATGAAGCGGTCTTTGAAGATCAGGCCGGCGAAGAGCGCGCCGAAGGCGAGCACGCCGAGCGGGATCGTCATCACCAGGGGCGATTCGTGCGGCGTGTGATCGCCGTGATGGCCGTGCCCGTGATGGTCGTCGGCGACGAGGTCGCTCTTGTGCGCCGGCTCGACGTCGTGGCCGCGATCGTCGTGGGCGACGCCCTCGGTGTGGCCGGGCGCGCCGTCGGCCTCGTGGGCCGCGGACGCGTGGGCGACGGCCGGCGCCGCGTGGTCGTCGTGGTGGGCATGCGCCCCCCAGCGGGCCGGCCCCTCGAAGGTGAGGAAGAACAGGCGCCAGGAGTAGAACGAGGTGAAGAACGCCGCGATCACGGTGGCGAGGAAGGCCAGGGTGTGCCCGGGACGCGTCGAGGCGTAGGCCGCCTCGATGATCGCGTCCTTGGAATAGTAGCCGGCGGTGAAGGGGAAGCCGATGAGCGCGAGGGTGCCGATCGCCATCATCGCCGTGGTGAACGGGATGTAGCGGCGCAAGGACCCCATGTTCCGCATGTCCTGCTCGTGGTGCATCGCGTGGATGACCGAGCCGGCGCCGAGGAACAGCAGCGCCTTGAAGAAGGCGTGGGTGAACAGGTGGAAGATGCCGGCGGAATAGGCGCCGACGCCGAGCGCGACGAACATGTAGCCGAGCTGCGAGCAGGTCGAGTACGCGATCACCCGCTTGATGTCGTTCTGCACCAGGCCCACGGTGGCGGCGAAGAAGGCGGTGATGCCGCCGATGACCGTGACGAAGACCAGCGCGTCGGGCGCGAGCTCGAACAGCGGCGACAGGCGCGCCACCATGAAGACGCCGGCGGTGACCATGGTCGCGGCATGGATCAGGGCCGAGACCGGGGTCGGGCCTTCCATCGCGTCCGGCAGCCAGGTGTGGAGCAGGAACTGCGCCGACTTGCCCATCGCGCCCATGAACAGCAGCAGGCAGGTCAGGGTGAGCGCGTGCCAGTCCTGGCCGAGGAAGTGGAATTGCGCGTCCTTGAGCTCGTTCACCCGCGGGAAGATGCCGTCGAAGGCGACCGAGCCGAACAGCACGAAGACCAGGAAGATGCCGAGCGAGAAGCCGAAATCGCCGACGCGGTTGACGATGAAGGCCTTCATCGCGGCCGCGTTCGCAGAGGGCTTCTCGTACCAGAACCCGATCAGCAGGTAGGAGGCGAGGCCGACGCCCTCCCAACCGAAGAACATCTGCACGAGGTTGTCGGCCGTCACCAGCATCAGCATGGCGAAGGTGAAGAGCGACAGGTAGGCGAAGAAGCGCGGCCGGTGCGGATCCTCCTCCATGTAGCCGACGGAGTAGAGGTGCACGAGCGTCGAGACGGTGGTGACGACGACGAGCATCACCCGGGTCAGCGTGTCGATGCGGAAGGCCCAGTCGACGGTGAGGTCGCCGGCCGTGAACCAGGTCGCGACCTGCACCCGCGTGGCGTGGTCGCCCTCGATGAACACGCCCCAGGACAGGAGCGCCGAGAAGGCGAGGCAGGCGGTGGTGACGTACTCGCAGACCCGCGCGCCGAGGAAGCGCCCGAACAGCCCGGCGATCAGGGCGCCGATGAGCGGGAAGAAGACGATCGCGTGATACATCGTGCGGTCCGGCCTCGCGGGGCAGCGGGTTTCTGGCGGAAGGACGTCGCGGGGGTCCCCGCTCAGCCCTTCATCATGCTGATGTCCTCGACCGCGATGGAGCCGCGGTTGCGGAAGAACACCACGAGGATGGCGAGCCCGATCGCGGCCTCGGCCGCGGCGACGGTCAGCACGAACAGGGCGAAGACCTGGCCGGTGATGTCGTTCAGGTAGGTCGAGAACGCGACGAAGTTGATGTTGACCGCGAGCAGGATCAGCTCGATCGACATCAGGATGACGATGACGTTCTTGCGGTTGATGAAGATCCCCAGCACGCCGAGCGTGAACAGAATCGCGGCGACCGTGAGGTAGTGGCTGAGGCCGATCATCGTGCTGTCTCCGCCCAAGTCTTCAGGGTCGCCCAAGCCGTCCGAGCCGCGGCCATCAGACCTCGACGCCCTGGCGCGAGGGCACCTTCCGGGTCTCGACCGCGTCCCCTTGGGTCCGCGCGTTCTGCAGGGCGATGTTCTGCCGCTTCACGCCGGGGCGGTCGCGCAGGGTCAGCACGATGGCGCCGATCATCGCGACGAGCAGGATCAGGCCGGCGATCTGGAAGAAGTAGACGTATTCCGTGTACAGCACCCGGCCGAGGATCACCGTGTTGCTGGTGTGCTCGCCCGCCGCCACGTTGCCGAGCGGCGCCTGCACCAGGCCGGGATCGATCGTCCACGAGCCGACGACCAGCAGAAGCTCGATCAGGAACACCGCGCCGATCATCGCGCCGACCGGGAGATACTGCTGGAACCCCTGCCGGAGCTGGGCGAAATCCACGTCGAGCATCATCACGACGAACAGGAACAGCACCGCGACCGCACCGACGTAGACCACGACCAGGATCATCGCCAGGAACTCGGCGCCCATCAGCACGAACAGGCCGGCCGCGTTGACGAAGGCCAGGATCAGGAACAGCACCGAGGCGATGGGATTGCGGGACGCGATCACCATGAAGCCCGAGGCGATGGTGAGGCCCGCGAACAGGTAGAAGAAGGCGGCGGCTGCGGTCATGCGCTTGTCGGGATCGGCCGCCGGAGCGGCCCCTTCTGCCTCATGAGAAAACGGTCCGCAAAAACGGTCCGGACCCGGCCGGCCGTCTATAGAACCCGCTCCCGCGCCGCACAACCCGCGGCGCCGGCGACGGGGCGGGGATGTCAGCGGTAGGGGGCGTCCATCGCGAGGTTTCGTGCGATCTCGCGCTCCCAGCGGTCGCCGTTCAGGAGAAGCTTCTCCTTGTCGTAGAGCAGCTCCTCGCGGGTCTCGACCGAGAACTCGAAGTTCGGCCCCTCGACGATGGCGTCGACCGGGCAGGCCTCCTGGCACATGCCGCAGTAGATGCACTTCACCATGTCGATGTCGTAGCGCGTGGTGCGGCGCGTGCCGTCGTTGCGGCGCGGGCCGGCCTCGATGGTGATCGCCTGCGCCGGGCAGATCGCCTCGCACAGCTTGCACGCGATGCAGCGCTCCTCCCCGTTCGGGTAGCGGCGAAGCGCGTGCTCGCCGCGGAAGCGCGGCCCGCGATGGCCCATCTCGAAGGGGTAGTTGATCGTCGCCTTCGGCTTGAAGAAATACTTCATCGCGAGGACGAACCCCGAGACGAACTCCTTCAGCAGAAGGCCCTTGGCGACCTGATCGAGCTTCATGCCGCGATCTCCGATTCCTGGGTGAGGCTCACGCACGACGTCACTCATGCACCTGGAGCGAGGCCGGTCAGCTTGAGCACGAAGGCGACGACGACGACCGAGGCGAGCGAAAGGGGCAGGAAAACCTTCCAGCCCAGCCGCATGAGCTGGTCGTAGCGGTAGCGCGGCACCATGGCCTTCACCATGGCGATCATGAAGAACAGGAAGCTGGCCTTGAGCGCGAACCAGATCAGCCCCGGCACCCAGGTGAAGGGCGCGAACGGGATCGGCGAGAGCCAGCCGCCGAGGAACAGCACCGTGCCGAGCGCGCACATGGTCATGATCGCCACGTACTCGCCGAGCATGAACAGCAGGTACGGCGTCGAGGAGTACTCGACCATGTAGCCGGCGACGAGTTCCGATTCGGCCTCGGGCAGGTCGAAGGGCGGACGGTTGGTCTCGGCGAGCGCCGAGATGAAGAACACGACGAACATCGGGAACAGCCACAGCCAGTACCAGCCGAGGATGCCGAGCGAGGTGTCCTGCGCGATGACGATCTTCGACAGGTTGAGCGAGCCGGCGCAGAGCAGCACGCAGATGATCACGAAGCCGAGCGAGACCTCGTAGGAGATCATCTGCGCCGCCGAGCGCAGCGCACCGAGGAAGGCGTATTTCGAGTTCGAGGCCCAGCCGCCCATCAGGACGCCGTAGACGCCCAGCGACGAGATCGCGAAGATGTAGGTCATGCCGACGTTGAGGTCGGCCAGCGCCCAGCCCTCCGCGAGCGGGATCACGGCCCAGGCCGCGAGCGCCAGCGTCGCGAAGACCAGGGGCGCCAGCAGGAACAGCGCCTTGTTGGCGCCGGCGGGAATCACCGGCTCCTTCAGCACGAACTTCAAGAGGTCGGCGAAGGACTGGAACAGGCCGAACGGGCCGACCACGTTCGGCCCGCGTCGCAGCTGCACCGCCGCCCAGATCTTGCGGTCGGCAAGCAGCGCGTAGGCGATGAAGACGAGCAGGCAGGCGAGCAGCAGGAAGCTCTTCAGCGCCAGCAGCAGCACGAGGCCCACGGTTTCCCAAGGTGTCATGGCGGCCCCTTACTCGGCGGCTTCGAGGGCGCGCCCGCGGGCGAGGCTCGAACATTCGGCGAGCACGCGCGAGGCGCGCGCGATCGGATTGGTGAGGTAGAAGTCGAGCACCGGCGAGGCGAAGGTCGCCTTCGCGACCTCGCCGCCGAGGCCGGCCAGGCGATCGACCGCCGCGACCGTGTCGCCCGGCTCGACGCTGCCGATGGCGGCCATGTGGGGGTGCTCGGCGTAGAGCGCCCGGCGCAGGGCCACCAGCGAATCGAACGGCAGGCGGTGGCCGAGCACGTCCGAGAGCGCGCGCAGGATGGCCCAGTCCTCGCGGGCGTCGCCCGGCGGGAAGCCGGCGCGGTTGGCCTGCTGAACCCGGCCCTCGAGGTTGACGTAGGTCGCGCTCTTCTCGGTGTAGGCGGCGCCCGGCAGCACCACGTCGGCGCGGGAGGCGCCGCGGTCGCCGTGGGTCCCCTGGTAGATCACGAAGGCGCCGGCCCCGACCGTGCACTCGTCGGCACCGAGGTTGAACACCACGTCGAGGGCGCCGGGCGCGATCATGCCGGCGAAGTCGAGCCCGCCTTCCCCCGGCACGAAGCCGAGATCCAGCGCCCCGACGCGGGCGGCCGCGGTGTGCAGAACGCCGAAGCCGTTCCACGCCGGCGTGACGGCGCCGACGTCCTTGGCGAGCGCGGCGGCGGCGGCGAGCACCGCCGAATCGGCGAGCGCGGCGGCACCGACGATCACCAGCGGACGCTCGGCGCCCTTCAGGATCTCAAGGAAGCTGTGCTCGCCCTTGGCGAGCGCCGTCAGCGTGTCGGTGCCGGCGCCGAGATAGGTGTGGGGATAGGTGAGGTCGGTGGCCTCGCCGATCAGGCCGACCGCGAGCGGCCCCATCCGCCAGCGCTTGCGGATGCGGACGTTGAGGAGCGACGCCTCGGTCCGCGGGTTGGCGCCGACGAGCAGGATCGCGTCCGCCGCCTCGATGCCGGGGATCGTCGGGTTGAACACGTAGGCGGCGCGGCCCCAGGCCGGATCGAGCCGCTCGCCGCCCTGGCGGCAATCGCGGTTGGCGACGCCGAGCGCGGTCATCAGGCTCTTGAGCGCGTAGGTCTCCTCGACCCCAGCGAGATCGCCGACCAGCGCGCCGATGCGCTTGGGATCGGTGCCCTTCACCTTGGCCGCGATCGCGGCGAAGGCTTCGCCCCAGGAGGCGGGGCGCAGGCGGCCGTTCTCGCGCAGGTACGGCCGGTCGAGGCGCTGGACGCGCAGACCGTCGACGGGGTGGCGGGTCTTGTCCGAGATCCACTCCTCGTTGATGTCCTCGTTGACCCGAGGCTCGATCTGCATGACCTCGCGGCCGCGGGCGTCGACGCGAATCGCCGAGCCGACCGCGTCCATCACGTCGACCGATTCGGTCTTCGACAGCTCCCACGGGCGGATGTTGTAGCTCTGCGGCTTGGGCACGAGGGCGCCGACCGGACAGAGGTCGGCGACGTTGCCCTGCAGCTCCGAGCCCATCGCCTCCTCGAGGTAGCTCGTGATCTCCATGTCCTCGCCGCGGCCGATCGCGCCGAGATCCGGCACGCCGGCGACCTCGGCGAGGAAGCGGACGCAGCGGGTGCAGTGGATGCAGCGGTTCATCGCGGTCCGCACCAGCGGGCCGATGTACTTCTCCTCGACCGCGCGCTTGTTCTCGCCGTAACGGGTCGAGTCGACGCCGTAGGCCATCGCCTGGTCCTGCAGATCGCAATGGCCGCCCTGGTCGCAGATCGGGCAATCGAGCGGGTGGTTGATGAGGAGGAACTCCATCACCCCCTCGCGCGCCTTCTTCGTCGTTCCGGAGCGCGTGAGGACCTCCGGCGGCTCGCCGTTCGGGCCGGGCCGGCAATCCTTGACCGCGTAGGCGCAGGAGGCCACCGGCTTCGGCGCGCCCTTCAGCTCGACCAGGCACATCCGGCAATTGCCGGCGATCGACAGCCGCTCGTGGAAACAGAAGCGCGGGATCTCCGCGCCCGCCATCTCGCAGGCCTGCAGCAGGGTGAATTCGGCCGGAACATCGACCTCGATGCCGTCGACGAGGATTTTGGTCATGCGCGCTTCTCAGTGCGTCGTGTCGGCGAGATCGAGCCTGCGCTCGATCCGCTCGACCGGAAGTTCGAGACGGTCGATCCGGCCATGGACGCCGGCCAGATTCTCTTCGATGCCGGACATGCGCACCTTCACATCGTGCATGTCGGCACTCAGCCGATCTACCTTCTCATCGATGCGACGGAGGTACACGAGCATCAGGTTGTCGGGCTGATCGGTCATCGGCTTCACTCCGCGGCCATCGGCACCGCATCGGAATGCGGGTTGGCGCTGTAGCGGTCGATCCGCTTCTCGATCTCGGGGCGGAAATGGCGGATCAGGCCCTGGATCGGCCAGGCCGCCGCGTCGCCGAGCGCGCAGATCGTGTGACCCTCGATCTGCTTGGTGACGTCGAGCAGCATGTCGATCTCGCGCTTCTGAGCGCGGCCTTCCGCCATGCGCAGCATCACCCGCCACATCCAGCCGGTGCCCTCGCGGCAGGGCGTGCACTGCCCGCAGGACTCGTGCTTGTAGAAGTACGCGATGCGGGCGATCGCCTGGACGATGTCGGTCGAGCGGTCGAGCACGATCACCGCCGCCGTGCCGAGGCCGGAGCCGAGGTTGCGCAGGGTGTCGAAGTCCATTTTCGCGTCGATGATCTGCTCGGCGGGCACCAGCGGCACCGAGGAGCCGCCGGGGATCGAGCACAGCAGGTTGTCCCAGCCGCCGCGCATGCCGCCGCAATGCTTGTCGACGAGCTCGCGGAAGGTGATCCCGAGCTCCTCCTCGACGTTGCACGGCTTGTTGACGTGGCCGGAGACGCAGAACAGCTTGGTGCCGGTGTTGTTCTTGCCGCCCAAGCCCGCGAACCACGCGCCGCCGCGGCGCAGGATCGTGCCGGCGACCGCGATCGACTCGACATTGTTCACCGTCGTCGGGCAGCCGTAGAGGCCCATGTTGGCCGGGAACGGCGGCTTGAGGCGCGGCATCCCCTTCTTGCCTTCGAGGCTTTCCAGCAGCGCCGTCTCCTCGCCGCAGATGTAGGCCCCGGCGCCGTGGTGGACGTAGATGTCGAACGGGTAGCCGTGGACGTTGTCCTGCCCGACGAGCCGGGCGGCGTAGGCCTCGTCGACCGCCCGCTGCAGCGCGTGCTTCTCGGCGACGTACTCACCGCGGATGTAGATGTAGCAAGCATGCGCCGCCATCGCGAACGAGGCCAGCATGCAGCCCTCGATCAGGAGGTGCGGATCGTGCCGCATGATCTCCCGGTCCTTGCAGGTGCCGGGCTCGGACTCGTCGGCATTGACCACGAGGTAGTGCGGCCGCCCGTCCGACTTCTTGGGCATGAACGACCACTTGAGGCCCGTCGGGAAGCCGGCGCCGCCGCGGCCGCGCAGGCCCGAGGCCTTCATCTCGTCGATGATCCAGTCGCGGCCCATCTCGAGAAGGAATTTGGTGCCGTCCCACGCGCCGCGCTTCTGCGCGGCCTCGAGGCCCGGCGAGTGCAACCCGTACAGGTTGGTGAAGATGCGATCCTGATCGGCCAGCATGGCTTTGGCTTTCCGTGTCTCAGGTGGCCGGGTCGGTCTTGGACGGCGCCGCGTCGGGCTTCGATGGCTCCGCGGCGGGCGCGGCCCCGCTCGCGCCCGAGGCTTCCGGCTGCGGCGGCACCGCGTCGCGCGGCAGGTCGGACTGCGCGCCCGCCTCGGCGCCGGCGGGCTCGCCCTCGACGACGCGCTTGGCCGGCGAATCCAGGACGTCGGCGTCGGCCTTGTCGTCGGCCTTGGTCGGCACATCGCCGTCCGCGGCGCGCTGGGCCGGGGCGTCGGCGGCCGGGCGCTCGACGGCCCGGCCGGCATCGGGCTTGGCGATCTTCGGCTCGCTCGCCGCGCGCGCCTCGGTCGAGGCGGCTTCGTCCTTGCCCCGGGCCTCCTCGCCCTCGGCCTTGCTCTTGTCCTCGAAGCGCTGTCGCCAGGCACCGACGCGCGACCCGTCGAACAGCGTCGCGTCGGTCAGCGTCGCGGCGCCGCCCTGCGGCTCCGACGAGACGCGGCCGGTCTGCGAGCCGACCTTGACCGGACGGCCGGCGGCGAGGTCGTCCATCAGCCGGCCGAGGCTCTCGGGCGTCAGGTCCTCGTAGTAGTCCTGGTTGATCTGCACCATCGGCGCGTTGCAGCAGGCACCGAGGCACTCGACCTCGAGCCAGGAGAAGTTGCCGTCGGCGGACACGTGCCCCGGCGCGCCGAGGCGGGCGTGCAGCATGTCCTTCAGCTCGCGCGCGCCGCAGGAATCGCACGGCACCGTGCCGCAGAGCTGGATCCAGAACCGGCCCACCGGCTCCAGCGCGAACATCGTGTAGAAGGTCGCGACCTCGAGCACGCGGATGTGCGGCATGCCGAGCTCGTCGGCCACCGCCTCGATCGCGCGGCGCGGCAGCCAGCCGCCGTTCTGCTCCTGCGCCTTCCATAGCAGCGGGATCACGGCGGAGGCTTGGCGGCCCTCCGGGTACTTCTCGATCTGGCCCCTGGCCCAGTCCGCGTTCTCCGGCGTGAACGCGAAGCTCTCGGGCTGCTCGGCGGCGGGGGCGAGCCTGCGGTTCGACATATCAGTTCTGGCCCTTCCAGCTCACCGGTCCACCTCGCCGAAGACGATGTCGAGCGTGCCGAGCACGCAGGACACGTCGGCGAGCAGGTGCCCGCGGCACATCCAGTCCATCGCCTGGAGGTGGGCGAAGCCCGGAGCGCGAATCTTGCAGCGATACGGCTTGTTGGTGCCGTCGGAAACGAGGTAGACGCCGAACTCGCCCTTGGGCGCCTCGACCGCGGCGTAGACCTCGCCGGCGGGCACGTGGAACCCTTCCGTGTAGAGCTTGAAGTGGTGGATGAGCGCTTCCATCGAGCGCTTCATCTCCCGGCGCGGCGGCGGCGCGAACTTGCCGTCGATCGAGGCGATCGGCCCCTGCCCCGCCGGCTCGCGCAGCTTGACGCAGCATTGCCGCATGATCTTCACGGATTCCCGCATCTCCTCCATGCGGATCACCTGGCGATCGTAGGTGTCGCCGTTCTTCCCCACGGGGATGTCGAACTCCATCTCCTCGTAGCACTCGTAGGGCTGCGACTTGCGCAGATCCCACGGGATGCCGGAGCCGCGCACCATCGGGCCGGAGAAGCCCCAGGCCATCGCCTCGTCCACCGAGACGATGCCGATGTCGACGTTGCGCTGCTTGAAGATGCGGTTGGACATGACGAGGTCGTCGAGGTCCTGCACCACCTGCAGGAACGGGTCGCAGAACGCCTCGATGTCGTCGATCAGCGCGGGCGGCAGGTCCTGGTGTACGCCGCCGGGACGGAAGTAGTTGGCGTGGAGCCGGGCGCCCGAGGCCCGCTCGTAGAAGATCATCAGCTTCTCGCGCTCCTCGAAGCCCCAGAGCGGGGGCGTCAGCGCGCCGACATCCATCGCCTGCGTCGTGACGTTCAGGAGGTGGGAGAGCAGCCGGCCGATCTCGCAGAACAGGGTGCGGATGAGCTGGGCCCGCCGCGGAACCTCGATGCCCGCGAGCTTCTCGATCGCCAGGCAGAAGGCGTGCTCCTGGTTCATCGGCGAGACGTAGTCGAGCCGGTCGAAATACGGCGTGACCTGGAGGTAGGTCTTGTACTCGATCAGCTTCTCGGTGCCGCGATGGAGCAGGCCGATATGCGGATCGACGCGCTCGACCACCTCGCCGTCGAGCTCCAGCACGAGGCGCAGCACGCCGTGCGCCGCCGGATGCTGCGGCCCGAAATTGATCGCGAAGTTGCGGATGTTATGCTCGGTCATGCCTGAACTCCGGCGCTGCCGAAGGGCGAATAGCGAATAGCCAATAGCGAATAGGGGTTCGTCGTCATGATTAGGGCCCTACCTGCCGTCCGGCGATTTCTGAAGGGAGCGGATCAGCGCACGCACCATTTTGCCGAGGTCGTCGCAGCGCGCGAGCAGACCGGCGGCGGATGGCGCCTTCATGTGACCGACGCGGCTCGAGAGTATCACGTGGGTCTCGAGTTCCTTCAGCGAACCCTGTGCCACGCGCAGGAACTGGACGAACGCCCCCGGGGTCTCGCGGCCATGCCCTTCGGCGATGTTGGCCGCGATGGATGCAGCAGCGCGACGGATCTGTGACGTCAGGCCGAATGTCTCCTCACGCGGGAACGACCGCGTCTCACCGTAGCATGCTTCAGCCAGCGTCATTGCGTCCTGCCAAACCTTCAGATCCCGATAGGAGTTGATCGTCGCACGGTCCACGACCCACCCCCTATTCGCCACTCCCTATTCGCTATTCGCGCTCAAGCCGTCTTCTTCTCGTCGCCGGGAAGCACGTATTCGGTGCCCTCCCACGGCGACAGGAAGTCGAAGTTCCGGAATTCCTGGGTCAGCTTCACCGGCTCGTAGACCACCCGCGCCTCGTCCTGGTCGTAGCGGACCTCGACGAAGCCGGTGAGCGGGAAGTCCTTGCGCAGGGGGTGGCCCTCGAAGCCGTAATCGGTGAGCAGCCGGCGCAGGTCCGGGTGGCCCGAGAACAGGATGCCGTAGAGGTCGTAGGTCTCGCGCTCGTACCAGTTGGCCGCCGGGAACACCTCGATCACGGAAGGGACCGGCGTGACCTCGTCGGTGCGCACCTTGACCCGGATGCGGCAATTGTGGCGCAGGCTGAGCAGGTGGTAGACCACGTCGAAGCGCTCGGCGCGGCTCGGATAGTCGGCGCCGCAAATGTCGATGAAGTTCCGGAAGGCGCAGGCCGGGTCGTCGCGCAGGAACGTCAGCGCGAAGACGATGTCCGAGGCCTGGACGATCAGCGTCAGCTCGCCGAGCGCGATGGTGCGCTCGACCACCGCCGGGCCGAGCGCCCCGGCGACGTGGTCCGACAGCGCCTGCAGCGCCACGTCGCCGGAGACCGGCTGGGTGTGGGCGAGGATCGAGATGCCGTTGGTCATCGCGTCACCTCAGCGCTCGATCGTGCCGGTGCGGCGGATCTTCTTCTGCAGGAGCAGCACGCCGTAGAGCAGCGCTTCCGCCGTCGGCGGGCAGCCCGGAACGTAGATGTCCACCGGCACGACCCGGTCACAGCCGCGCACCACCGAATACGAATAGTGGTAGTAGCCGCCGCCGTTGGCGCAGGACCCCATCGAGATCACGTAGCGCGGCTCCGGCATCTGGTCGTAGACCTTGCGCAGCGCCGGGGCCATCTTGTTGGTCAGCGTGCCGGCGACGATCATCACGTCGGACTGGCGGGGCGAACCGCGCGGGGCGAAGCCGAAGCGCTCGCAATCGTAGCGCGGCATCGACATCTGCATCATCTCGACGGCGCAGCAGGCCAGCCCGAACGTCATCCACATCAGCGAGCCGGTGCGGGCCCAGTTGATCAGGTCGTCGGTGGAGGTGATCAGGAACCCGCGGTCGGCGAGCTCGGCGCTGATCGTCAGAAAGGTCGGGTCGTCCGCGCCGATCGGACGTCCGGTGTTCGGGTCGACGAGCCCCTTGGCCTGCGGCGCGATCGCCGGGGCGCGGGACAGTTCGGGAGTGAAGGCCATGGATGCCTCAGGAGCGGACGGGCGGGGCGACGACGCGGACTAATCCCATTCGAGGGCGCCCTTGCGCCACTCGTAGACGAAGCCGACGGTGAGGACCCCGAGGAAGGCCATCATCGACCACATGCCGAACCAGCCGAGATCCCCGAACGTGATGGCCCAGGGGAACAGGAAGGCGACTTCGAGGTCGAAGATGATGAACAGGATGGCGACGAGGTAGAACCGCACGTCGAACTTCATGCGGGCGTCGTCGAAGGCGTTGAAGCCGCACTCGTAGGCCGAGAGCTTTTCCGGATCCGGGCTCGAATAGGCCACCAGGAACGGGGCCACCAGGAGAGCCGCCGCGATGAACAGCGATACGCCGAGGAACACGATGAGCGGCAGGTAATCCGCCAGGAGACCGGTCATGCGACACCTCTCACGCGCTGGACTGCGCCGCCCTGAATTTCACCGAACGGCGATATGGAATTGCTCCAATGCCAGAGTGCGCGCGGGCCGAGGCTTAGTCGAGCCGACCCGGTGAAACAAGCCGTTTGCGCGTCGCACAATCGCGGCTTGAGACAGACAGGTGGCGCTGTGTCAGGCCTTCGCCAACACGGCAGATCGGCGCAGGCCCGGCGAGGTCCGAGCCGGCCCGGCGGCACCGGGATCGGGCCATGCGGACAATCGCGCTCCGCATGGCAAGCTCGCGCTTGACACTCCCTGCCCCCCCACATAAACCCCCGCTCGTCGCCGAGGCCCACCGGGCCTTCGAGCGGATGCGCCGTGCGGGCGTAGCTCAGTTGGTTAGAGTGCCGGCCTGTCACGCCGGAGGTCGCGGGTTCGAGTCCCGTCGCCCGCGCCACGTTTCCTCCCCCCATCCAGACCGAATCAGCCCTCCGGCTTCGCGCCGTCGAGGGCTTTCCGCGTTCGGCTCTAGCCCGGCAGAACGAGGGTCGCCCGCAGGCCGCCGAGGCCGGACCGGTCGAGCGTCAGGCCGCCGCCGTAGAGCTCGGCCAGCTCCAGGGTGATCGACAGGCCGAAGCCGTTGCCCGGCACGCTCTCGTCAAGCCGCTGCCCGCGGCGCAGGACGGACGCCGCCTCGGCCGGATCGAGGCCCGGCCCGTCGTCCTCGACGCGAATCGCCACCGCCCCCTCGGCCGGGGCCGCCGAGACGCGGACCTCGCCGCGGCACCACTGGCAGGCATTGTCCATCAGGTTCCCGAGCATCTCGTCAAGGTCCTGCGCCTCGCATCCCACGGCCAACCCCTCGGCGAGGTTTGCCTGGATCCGCACGCCCTTGGCCGCATGCAGCCGCCCCAGCGTCGCGGCGAGGTCCCCGACAGGGCTCGCGAGGTCGATCCGGCCGCGGGCCGTGCCTTCCAGCGCCGCGGCGCGCGCCCGGCGCAGGTGGTGGCGGACCTGCCGGTCCATCGAGCCGACGAGGTCGCTCAAGGTGCCGTCGGCGTCGCGGGCCGGGTCGGCGAGCGCCAGGGTCAGGGTGGCGAGCGGCGTCTTGAGGCCGTGGGCGAGGTTCGCGACATGGGTGCGGGCCCGCTCGAGGTTGGCCGCGTTCTGGTCCAGCAGCGCGTTGAGCTCGGCGACCAGCGGCCGGATCTCCGTCGGCTGCGCCACCGGCACCCGCTCGCGCCGCCCGGCACGCACCTCGGCGAGGTCCGCGCGCAGGCGCTGCAGCGGCGCGAGGCCGAGGCGCACCTGCGCCAGCACCCCGCCGATCAGGCAGAGGCCGAGCACCGCGAGCGCCAGCGCCAGCGTGGTCAGGGCCTCGCGCAGCGGCCCGCGCAACGCCGCGGCGGGCGCGGAGGCGGCGATCACGGTCGCCGCGCCGCCGTCCTCCGCCGGCAGCGTCAGGACGCGCAGGATCAGGCCGCGTCCGTTCGCATCGGTCGCGTCGGCGGGCTGCGGCCGCTCCGACCCGTCGTCGGGACGGGGGCCGGCCGGCACGGGCAGCACGTCGCTGCCGAGCGAGGCGGAGCGCAGGCGCGTCCCGCCGCGCCGCACCTGCCAGGCCCAGCCCGAGCCCGCGCGGTCGAAGGGCGGCGCGTCGAAGTCGCGGGCGAGGCGCGGACCGTCGGGGCCCTGCTCCAGCCCGGAGCGGATCGCCACAATCTGCGCGTCGAGCCGGCCGTCGATCTGCCCCCGCACAAAACGGTGTAGGATGAAGCCGATCGCGATGCCCGCCACGACCAGCGCGACGGTGACGAGGACGAAGGCGGCGGCGAGCAGGCGGCGCGCCAGCGAGCCCGTGCGCGGTGCGCGTTCCAGCCGGGATGCGTGCGCCATCACGCGGCGTCCGCGTGCAGGCGCCAGCCGTGGCCGCGCACCGCCTCGATCTGCGCCGGGGCGATCTTGCGGCGCAGGCGCGTGATGATGACCTCGACCGAGTTCGAGTCGACGTCGGCGTCGCCGTCATAGACCCGCTCGATCAGTTGCAGGCGGGGCACCACCGCGTCCTTGCGCAGCATCAGGCAGGACAGCACCCGCCATTCGAGCCCGGTGAGCTTCAGGGGCAGGCCGTCGCGCTCGAAGGCGCCCAGCCCGGGGTCGAAGCTCAGCGGCCCGCAGACGAGCCGGCTCGCGCCGCTGGCCTGGGCGCGGCGCACCAGCGCCCGCAGGCGGATCACCAGCTCCTCGGTGCGGAACGGCTTGACGAGATAGTCGTCGGCGCCGGCCTTGAAGCCCGCGACCTTGTCGCTCCAGCCGTCGCGGGCGGTGAGGATCAGCACCGGGAGCGTGCGCCCCGCGGCGCGCCACGCCTGCAGCACGGAGACGCCGTCGCGCTTGGGCAGGCCGAGGTCGAGCACCACCGCGTCGTAATCCTCGGTCTCGCCGAGATGCTGCGCGTCCTCGCCGTCGTGCGCGTGGTCGAGGGCGAAGCTTTCCGCGCGCAGGGCCTTCGCGATCTCGGCGCCGAGCGCGGCATCGTCCTCGACCAACAGGACTTTCATGGTTCTCGGCACCTTTGGGGAACGGGCGTCGGGGGTTAGGCCGGCTGGTTTAACCGGGGCTGAACCGCGCGGTTCAGGGTGGATTGGCGGGCCTCTCCTAGAACGCCGTCAACCCGAAAGGGCCCAACCGAACAGGACACGTTTCATCATGAGCAACGAACAGGTCATCGACGGCACCGCCACCGAGGTTCGCCAGGCCGCCGCCGAGGGAGCCGCATCGAAACCCGCACGCCGCCTGCCCCGCCGCACCCTCGTCGTCGGGGCGATCGCCGCGCCGCTGGCGCTCGGCGCCGTCGGCCTCTCCCTGGCGCAGAACGGCGCGCCCTCGACCACGCCGATCGCCCCGGTGGCGATCTCGGCGCTGGTGCCGTCGGGCGGCATCGCCGCCAAGGGCGAGGTCGCCGAGATCTTCGGCAACAAGTTCGTGCTGCAGGACGGCACCGGGCGGGCGCAGGTCGAGACCGGGCGCCAGGGCGAAGACGGCAAGCTCGTCGCCAAGGGCGAGACCGTCACCGTGCAGGGGCGCTTCGAGAACGGGTTCCTGCACGCGGCGGCGCTGACCCACGGCGACGGCAACCGCGTGCTGCTCGGCCCGGCCGGCGGCCCGCCCCCCGGCACCCTCGACTGGGCGAAGGACAAGGTCGGGCTCGGGCCCAACCCCGACGTGCCGGCGCTGACCGCCTCGGTGCAGGCGGCCGGCTACTCGGACGTCCGCGTCACCGGCCGCGGCCCGCGCCACCTCGAGGTCGCCGCCAAGGGCCAGGACGGGCGCGAGCGCCAGCTCCATGTCGGCTTCGACGGTCAGATCCGCGAGAAGCGCGTGTTCTGAGGTCGTCGGCCGCGCCGCCGATCCGGCGGCGCGGCACGATCCTCGCCTCGACGGGCCCGGCGCGATGCAACCGATCCCGCCCTGCCGCGTCTTGGCGAGAGACGGACCGCACGCGAGACCCCCGCAAGGAGCCCGCCCCAGATGGAACCGATGAAGCCGATGGAACCGATGAAGCCCATGGAACCCATGAAGCCGATGAAGGGCATGGAGCCCTGGTGGCCGGAGGACCTCGGCCAGCCCTCGACCAGCGGGGCGCAGAACGGGATGAAGTACGCCTTCTTCCCCGAGAAGCACCGCCTGCTGATCGAGCAGGACGGCAAGACCACGACCTACGACAGCGGCGACCACAAGATCGGCGGCGTCTCGCAGCAGGACGGCGGATCCAAGTCGCTGACCTTCACCAGCCAGAACGGCGACGTCGACCTCGGCTCGCTCAAGAAGGTCGATTGATCGCGGGCGGGCGGGCTTCGGCCCGCCCGCGTGGACAGCCCGGCGCCGGGCCTCTATGCGCTCGGCCCACATGAACGTGCGCTTCACAGAGAGAACCGCGCCGGGCGCCTTTCCCTGCCCCCCTGCTCCGCAGGGTACCCTTCCCCGCAAAGGGGAGAAGGAGAGGTGCGTTCCGCCGATCCCGAGGACACCCCGTTGCGCACGCTGATCGATCTCGTGCGCGCGATGCGGACCCGCGACCGGCGCCGGCTCGCGCTGATCGCCCTGGGGCTGGCCGGCGCAGGGCTGCTCGAGGTGGTCGGCGTCGCCTCGGTGATCCCGTTCCTGACGCTGGTCGGCGATCCCGCGGCCGCCACCCGCCTGCCCTACCTCGCGCAGATCCGCGACACGCTCGGGCTGTCGGACGACCGCAGCTTCCTGATCGCGGCCGGGATGGCGGCGCTGCTCGCGATCCTCGTGACCGCGGTGGTCAACGCCGCGCTGACCTACGCGCAGCTCTTGTTCACCCATCTCACCGGCTACGGCTTCGCCCGGCGGCTGCTGTTCCGCTACCTCGCCCGCGAAAAGCTGTTCTTCACCCAGGGCAACAGCGCGGAGCTTGCCAAGAACGTGCTCTCGGAGACCGACCGCCTGGTCGTCGGCGTGCTGACGCCGGCCACCGTCGTCGCTTCCCGCGCGATCTCGGCCCTCGCGGTGATCGGCTTCCTGCTGGTCTACGCGCCGCGCCTGGCGCTGATCCTCGGCGGCGGCTTCGGCGGGCTCTACGTCGGCATCTACCTGGTGATGCGCGCGCGCCTCGCCTCGCTCGGCGCCCGCTCGGTCGCCGACAACGCGCAGCGCTACCGCGTGGTGCAGGAGACCCTGGGCGCGCTCACCGAACTCAAGCTCTACGGCCGGGCGGACGCCTTCGCCAGCAAATTCGACGCCCCCGCCCGCGCCTATGCCAAGGCCACCGCCGAGAGCCTGCTGACGGGGCAGATGCCGCGCTTCGTCATCGAGGCCCTGGCCTTCGGCGGCGTCATCGTGGTGGTGCTGTTCGCCCTTGCCCAGGGGCTCGACACCGCCGGCATCCTGCCGCTGCTCGGGCTGTTCGCCTTCGCCGGATACCGGATGCTGCCGGCCTTCCAGAACATCTTCAACTCGCTGGCTCTGCTGCGCTTCTACCTGCCGGCGGTGCGGGTGATCGTCGACGACCTCGACGGCGAGGCCGAGAGTTCGCCGCGGACCGACGCACGGCTGCCGTTCCGCGATGCGATCCGCCTGGAGCGGGTCGGCTTCGCCTACGCGCCCGGGCGGGCGGCGCTCGCGGACGTGAGCCTGACGATCCGGGCCAACACCACCGTCGGCCTCGTCGGGCGCACCGGCTCGGGCAAGTCGACCCTGGTCGGCCTGATGCTCGGCATCCTGACGCCGGATGCCGGCCGCATCACCGTCGACGGCACGCCCTTGGATTCACAGGCCCTGCCGGCCTGGCAGAACCGGATCGGCTACGTCCCGCAGGACGTGTTCCTCGTGGACGGGACGGTGGCCGAGAACATCGCGCTGGGCCTCGAGCCGGTCGACCGCGCGGCGGTGGAGCGGGCGGCGCGGCTCGCCGGCGCGCACGACTTCGTCGCCGCCCTGCCCGAGGGCTACGACGCCCGCGTCGGCGAGCGCGGCGCGCGCCTCTCCGGCGGCCAGCGCCAGCGCATCGGCATCGCCCGCGCGCTCTACCACGACCCCGACGTGATCGTGTTCGACGAGGCGACCTCGGCGCTGGACGGCGAGACCGAGGGCGCGGTGATGGCCGCGCTCGACGCGCTCGCCGGCCAGCGCACGCTGATCATGATCGCCCACCGCCTCACCAGCCTGGAAGCCGCCGACACGGTCCACGTGCTCGACGGCGGCCGCCTCGTGGCGTCGGGCCCGCTTCACGCGGTGACGCAGCATGTCGGGGCGGCCGCGTGAGCCGGGCGCCGACGAACCCACCCCGATCCGGAGCCGATGCCCCATGCCCGATCCGATCCACCTGAAGGCCGCCGACGGCACCACCGCGACCCTGACGCTCGCCGGCGCCGAGCCGGTGTCGTGGCGGGTGGGCGGCACCGAATACCTCTGGAGCGGCGATCCCGAGCACTGGAACCGGCACGCGCCCTGGCTCTTCCCGGTGGTCGGCGCCTCCGCCGGCGGGATGGTCCGGGTCGACGGCCGGACCTATCCGATGGCGCAGCACGGCTTCGCCCGCGACCTGCCCTTCGCGGTGGTGGAGCGGACGGACGAGGCCGTCACCCTGCGCCTGACCGAAACGGCCGAGACGCTGGCGCACTATCCCTTCCGCTTCCGCCTCGACATCACCGCGCGGGTGCGCCCCGCCGGGCTCGATTTCGCCATCGCGGTCCACAATCCGGGCGAGGCCGCCCTGCCCTACGGGCTCGGCTTCCACCCGGCCTTCCCCTGGCCGTTCGCGGGCGGGACGCGCGCGGCCGGCGGCGGCTACGCGGTCGCGTTCGAGCGGGCCGAGCGCGCCAGCGTCCCCGAGGTCGGTCCCGGCGGCCTGCTGCTGCGCGAGGAGCGCCCGATCCGCCTCGAGGGCAACGTCCTGCCCCTCGATCCGGCGCTCTTCACCGAGGCGCTGGTGTTCCGCGACGCGCTGAGCCGCACGATGCGCTTCACCGGGCCGGGCGGGCGGGCGATCCGGATGGCGGTCGAGGATTTTCCGCACCTCGCCGTGTGGACGAAGCCGACCGCGCCGTTCCTGTCGCTCGAAGCCTGGACCGGGCATGCCGACTGGGCCGGATTCTCGGGCGAGCTCGCCGAACGCGATGCGCAGCGCCTGCTGGCGCCCGGCGCCACCGCCGATCACGGCATCCGCCTCACCCTGGAGGGGTGAGGCCGTGCGGGTCTGGGTGGCGCGGCCGGAGCCCGGCGCCGCACGCACCGGCGAACGCCTGGCGGCGCTCGGCCACCTGCCCCTGGTGGCGCCGGTGCTGGTGGTGCGCCCCACCGGCGCAGCCCTGCCGCCGGGCCCGTTCGACGGGCTGATCCTCACCAGCGCGAACGCCCTCGACGCGCTGCTCGCGACGACCGAGGCGGCCACCCTGCGCGGAATCCCGGTCTTCGCCGTCGGCCCGCGGACGGCGGCGCTCGCCGAAGCGCGGCTCGGCGCGGTGACGGCCGGGACGGGCGACGCCGCCGCGCTCGCAGCGATCGTGCAGGGATCCGTCGCGCCGGGGGCATCCCTGCTCCACGTGGCCGGCGCGGAGCGCAAGGCGGAACCCGCCGCCCGGCTGACGGCCGCCGGCTACCGGATCGCGACGCACGTCGCCTACGCGGCCGAGGCCGTGGCGCACCTGCCGGACCCGGTCTTCGCGGCCTTCGCCGCTGTCCCCGGAGGCCTCGACGCCGCCCTGCACTATTCCCGCCGCAGCGCGCGCGTGGCGCATCGATTGTCGGAAGCGGCCGGACACGGCGGAGCTTTCCGCGCGTTGAGGCATTACTGCCTGTCGGACGACGTGGCCGCAGCCCTGGACCAAGCCGGGGTCGCGGCCCATTTCGTCGCTATGCGACCGCGCGAGGACGACCTCCTCGCGGGCCTGTCCTGACATCGCCGCGCCGCCGTCAGATCGGGTCTCGCCCGGGCGGAAGCGGCGGTGATAGGTAGGCGCCGCCCGCACCGGCGCGGGTCGTGAGGAACGTTAGGATCGGGGCGCGCGGCACAGCCGCCGCGCCCGGGACGTCGAGACGGGAGAGACAACGGCCGTGAAGCCACCATCCAACGACGCCGACCGTCCGAATTCCGGCTCCCAGGCTCCGGGTGCCGCGAAGAACGGTGCCCCAAGCTCGACCGCCCCCCAGACCCAGGGCGGCAAGCCCGGAACGGTGTCGACGCCGCAGGGCCGTCCGCCCGAGACCCTGCCGCCGGGCGTCCACGTCAAGTCGGAGCCGGCCAAATCCGAGACCGGCAAGCCCGATACGGCCAAGTCTGATACGGCCAAGCCCGATACCATCAAGCCCGATACGGCCAAGCCCGCCGTTCCGTCGTCCTCGGCCCAGGCGCCGAAGCCGGAGGCCGGCCGCGCCGATCCTCCGATCACCGCCGGGCCGACGAAGGCCGAGCCCGGCCGCCCGGCCCAGCCCCCCGCCGATCCGGCGAAGCTTGACGCCAGGCCTGCCGGCGGGGCGGGCGCCGCCTCTGCAGCGTTCCCGAGCAAGCCCGCGACAGAGGCGGCCAAGCCCGGGATCGCCGGCGCGCCGGGCGGCCCGTCCGCGGCGAAGGAGGTGGGGAAAGCCGAGCCGGGCAAGCCGGACCCGGCGAAGCCCGAGTTCGGCCGGTCCGGGGCCGGTACCGCCGCCGAGCCGCCGAAATCCGCCGGCGGCGCCACGGCGGGCGGGCCGCGGCCCTCCGGCGCCCTCACCGATAGACCGATCATCGACCTCAAGGCCAAGCGCGTCGAGGACGCCGGGGCGAACAAGGGCGACGTCCGCGGCGACGCCAAGGCCGCCGCGGCGGGAGCCGCGGGCGTCGCGGCCGGCATGGCGGCGTCCGGTCCCAAGCCTGCTTCCGACATCAAGCCTGCTTCCGACGGCAAGGCAGCGTCCGACGCCAAGGCCGGCGCCAAGCCGGCGGGCTCCGGCAGCGCCCCGCCGCGGGTCGGCCCGGCCGAGGCGCCTGCCGCCCGCGGGCCGGGCTTCGGCTCGGTGGCGACCGCCGGCCTTCTCGGCGGCGTGATCGGCGCCGGCCTGCTCTTCGCGGTGGAGCGCGCCGGCATCCTCGGCAATGCCGGCGACGACGCCCGCCTGAACGCCCTCGACCAGCGCATCTCCGGCCAGCTCACCGGCTTCGACCAGCGCATGGCATCGTTGAGCCCGCGCGACGCGGTCGCCGCCCTCGACAAGCGCGTCGCCGCCAACGAGGCGACGCTGAAGCCGCTGCCCGACGCGGTGAAGGCGGCGGAGGCCGCGGCCAGGCAGGCGCTGGACCGTGCCTCCGGCGCAACGGCCGCGTCCGCCGAGGGCCAGGGCACGACCCCGGCGGCGGCCGCCCAGGCCGCTCTTCCGGCCGACATCGCCGCCCGGCTCGACAGCCTGGACCAGCGCGTCTCCGCCCTGCAGGAGGAGCCGGGCCGCGACCAGGCTGGCGATTCCCGCCTCGGGGTGGCCCAGGCCGGCGGCGACCCCAAGCAGATCGCCGCCCTCGACGGGCGCGTGAAGGCGCTCGAGGACAAGGCGCCCGACAAGGCGGCGCGCGCCCCGGCCGTCGACCTCGCGCCGAAGCTCGCCACGCTCCAGGGCGAGGTGGAGGCGCGCACCAAGGCGAATGCCGAGGCCGACCAGGCCCTAGGCCAGCGCCTCGATGCCCTGCAGAAGACCCTCGACGAGCGGGTGAAGGCCGCGACCGAGGCGGTGCAGACGGCGACGCAGGCGAGCCGCGAGGCGGCGGAGGCCGGCAGGAGCACGGCCGAGTCGGCGACCAAGGCCCTCGACCGGCGCCTGCAGGATCAGGCCGACAAGATCGCAACCCTCGACAAGGCGGTGGCGCTTCGGGCCGAGGCCAGCACCGTCCAGGCCGCGTTGAAGGTCGTCACCGCCGACCGGATCGCCGCCGCGCTGGAGGCCGGCGTCCCCTATGCCGAGCCGCTGGCGACCCTGCGCAAGCTCGAGACCGGCGACGCCAGCCGCGTCGACGCCCTGGCGCCGTTCGCCGACAAGGGCGCGCCGACCGCGGATCAGCTCGCCGCCGCGTTCCGCCCGATCGCCGACAAGGTCGCCGCCGCGCGCAAGGCCGCCGCCGCCAAGGAGGTCGCCGCCAACGGCGACCTCAAGAGCCGCTTCCTCAGCATCGCGGACTCGATCGTGCAGGTCCGCAAGGTCGATGCGCCGCCGGCCGCCGAGGAGGCTGCCGCCAGCGATCCGACGGCGAAGGTGCAGGCGGCCCTAGACCGCGGCGCGTTGATCGAGGCGTCGCAGGCCTACGAGGCGATGCCGCAGGATCTGAAGGCGCAGGCCGGCGATTTCGGCGCGACGCTGAAGGCGCGGGCCCAGGCGGCCCAGGCGGCCCAGGCGCTGCTCTCCGACGCGTTCAAGGGCCTGCCGACGACCGCGCCGACCCCCAAGCCGTGATCGCCCCCCAGAGGTGATCGCAGAGACACGCCATCCTGCGGGGGCGGCCATCGCCCCCGCCCACATCCTCGTCGCGACGCGACGCCGTCCTCGCGGCTGACAGGAGTACCCGACCTCATGTGGCGCGCTCTCGCCTTCCTGGCCCTGCTTGCCGTCGCCGCCTTCGGGGCGGTGTGGATCGCCGACCGACCCGGGTCGGTCACCATCGTGTGGAACGGCTACGAGGTGGCCACGAGCCTCGCCATCGCCCTCATCGGCGTCGGCATCGCGGCGATCGCGCTCGGCCTCGTCTGGGCCGTGGTCCGCGGCATCATCACCCTGCCGGACACCCTGGTGAACGGCTCGCGCGAGCGCCGCCGGGCCAAGGGCTTCACCGCCCTGTCGCGCGGCATGGTCGCGGTCGGGTCGGGCGATCCCCTCGCCGCCCGCCGCCATGCGGGCGACGCCGAGCGCCTGCTCGGCGCGGAACCGCTGACCCTGCTGCTCAAGGCTCAGGCGGCGCAGATCTCCGGCGATCGGCAGGCGGCCGAGAGCGCGTTCCAGCGCATGGTCGACGACCCCGAGACGCGGGTGCTCGGCCTGCGCGGCCTGTTCGTCGAAGCGCGCCGCCGCGAGGACGACGTCTCCGCCCGCGCCTACGCGGCGGAGGCCGCGCGCCTCGCCCCCAGCGTCACCTGGGCGAACGACGCCGTGCTGGAGGCGCAATGCGCCGACGGCGACTGGGGCGGCGCGCTCGAGATCGTCGAGCGCCGCGGCTCCCTCGGGCTGATCGACAAGGCTGAGGCGCGGCGCCAGCGTGCCGTCCTGCTCACCGCGATGGCGCAGGTGCGCGAGGCCGGCGAGCCGGAGGCGGCGACCGAGCGCGCGCTCCAGGCGGTCAAGCTCGCGCCCGATCTCGTTCCCGCCGCCAGCATCGCCGGGCGCCTGCTCGCCCGCCGCGGCGATCTGAAGAAGGCGGCCAAGATCGTCGAGGCCGCGTGGAAGGCCAATCCGCACCCGGACCTCGCCAAGGTCTACCTCAACCTGCGCACCGGCGATTCCGTGCGGGACCGCCTGGCGCGGGCCGAGACGCTGGCCAAGCTCTCGTCCTGGGCCCCCGAGGCGCGCCTCGCCCTGGCGCAGGCCGCGTTCGACGCCCGCGACTTCGAGAAGGCCCGCGAGGCGATCCGGCCCCTGCTCGACGACGGCCCGAGCGTGCGCACCTGCCTGATGATGGCGCGGATCGAGGAGACCGAGCACGGCGCCGGCTCGGGCCGCGCCCGCGAATGGCTCGCCCGCGCCGCGCATGCCCCGCGCGATCCCGTCTGGATCGCCGACGGCGTCGCCTCGCCGACCTGGGAGCCGATCTCGCCGGTCTCCGGCCGCATCGACGCCTTCGTCTGGCAGGCGCCGCCGAACCTGCTCGCCGGCCAGGAGCCGTTCGAGACGCCGGCGCCGGACACCGACACGGTCGCCCTCGCGGCGCCCCACGCCGCCGCGCCTGCGGCCGCGAGCACGATGGCGCCCGCTCCCGCCGCCGGGCCCAAGCCGACGACCACCATCTCGGCCGGCATCACGCCGGCGAGCGTTGCGCGGGCGCCGGCCGAGGCCGACAAGCCTGCCGTCGCCGAACCCGGGCCGATGCCGGCCGGCGCTGCGAGCCCCGTGGTGCTGCCGCAGCCGCGTCCCGCCGGTCCGCCTGCAACCGGTTCGCCCGCAACGGCACGCGAGGACGCCGAGGCCAAGGCCCGTCGCTTCGGCTGATCGTTCCCGCGCCGCCCGGCCCCGCCGGGCGGCCGGCGGGTGCGACATGGGCATGGCGTCGGGCTTCATCGAACGGCCATATCGCCACGGCAAGATACATCCTGTGGTAGGCTCCGACGCGCGGCACCGTTCTGCGCTCCGGTGCGTTTGACCCACGAAACGACCAACCTTTGGTGGTGAAGACGGCTGCAATCGGCGGTACGCCCGCTTCCCAGGGCAGGTCCGATTGATTATTTGCCGGATAACTTTTCCTCCGAGAGGCCCCACCACTGTTCCAGTTCCGTTCCGGCCCAGCACACCGCATCGTTCCCTCCGCGATCGGGCCGCACGCCTTGGAGCGCTGGAACCGCATCGGAGCGCCCGCATGGCGCCGACGCGCATGACGACGATGCCGCTCGACGACGAGCGCGAGGCGCGGCCGCAGGTCGGCGCGCTGCCGTTCCGGCGCGAGCCCGACGGCAGCTACAGCGTGCTCCTCGTCACCTCCCGCGAGAGCCGGCGCTGGGTGATCCCGAAGGGGTGGCCGATGAAGGGGCGCAAGCCCTTCGAGGCGGCGGCCCGCGAGGCCTACGAGGAGGCCGGCGTGATCGGCCAGATCGGCAAGCGGCCGCTCGGCTTCTACCTCTACCAGAAGCGCCTGAAGAACCGTGACGCGGTGCTGTGCCAGGTGAAGGTGTTTCCGCTCGAGGTGCGCAAGCACCGCAAGACCTGGCCGGAGCAGCACCAGCGCGAGCAGCGCTGGTTCACCCCCGCGGACGCCGCCGAGGCGGTGACCGAGCCGGGCTTGGCCGCGATCATCCGCGCGGCGCTGAAGCGCGACGGCCGCCCCAAAACGTGATCCACCCGGTCGATTGCGCCCTCGGGACCGCCAAGCGCGATTGCCAAGCCGCCGTCGATCCCTTAAAGCCCCTCTCGGTCGGACGGAGACGCCCCCTCGCGGGCCCCGGATCGCCGTTGCTGCGGTAGCTCAGTGGTAGAGCACCTCATTGGTAATGAGGAGGTCGTGGGTTCGATCCCCCCTCGCAGCACCATCAATCCACGCCTCCGATGAGCACTGAGATCGACCGGTAGGGCGTTGTCCCCCGGGCGCGCTTTCTCGCATGGGCGGCACGCGGGCGAGCCAAGCTCCCCTGCCCGATCGACGCACTCGAACATTACCTTGTCGGGACCGTCTCGTTCCCGGTCGGCTTGGGTGCCGGCTTGGGCCGCGGCGGAGGCGACGGATCGCTCTCGGCAGCGTGGTCATGGACCGGTGCGCCCCCGCTCGCGGATCGGGCGCGGATCGGCCCATGCCGGTCGTGCCATCGCCCCTGCCGCCGGCCGGGAAATCGGCGCGGATGCGCGGGCGGTCAGGGGCGGGGCGCACGTGTTGCGCCCCGCGAACGCAAGACCCTTACTTGTTGGTCCGGCCCTGGTGGTTCGGATCGATCCCGCCGTCGAGCTTCGTCTCGTTGGCCGTGTCGCCCTCCACCGTCGAGTCCGCCTCGATGTCCTCGATGTCGTGACCCGTCAGGCCTCGGGACTGGCCGATCCCCGGATTGCCCTTCAGATCGGCATCGGTCGGCGTATCGGTCTTCGGGTGCTTGTTCGACATGGGTGCTCCAATCGGTCGGCCGGCGCGAAGCCTGCGCCGCAGCCTCGGGACATGGGGAGCAAACCCCGGGTCGAAACGGCCGTTCCGATCGCCCGGCGCAGAGCGACCCTCGGCCGCGCCGCACGGTGCGCGGGTGTCGGCTCGCGTACGCCGACCGTGCTCCCGAGAAAGCCGCCGATCGATCGCCAGCGGGCGGGAGAAGGGATCGCCGTCGGCCTCATCGCGGGGCGAAGGAAAGCCCGCACGGCCGAGACGTGCCGTCCGGCCCGCCCACGGCCGCCTGATGATCCGGCGCCCGCGATGGCCGTGGCCGCGCTCCGTCAGAGCTGCCCGCGGACGTAGCCACGCGAGACGAGCCGGTCCCGCCGCAGCGACCGGCGCTCGGCCTCGGCCAGGTCTGCGAGCGCGTCCTCGACCACCTGCACCAGCGCGATCCAAGCATCGCCGCGGGCGGCCCTCCGGTAGGCCAGCGCGATCGTCTCCGCCTCGGTGAGCCGGATCTCCACAGGCGGTTGGTGGGGCTGGGGGTGCATCGCGGCTCCGAGTTGTCCAAGAACATACAAGGAACAAATAGCAAGCGGGCCGACGGTTCAACCATGGCGAGCACGGTGGGCCACGGAACGGTGAGATGCTGTGGAGGGCGGGGTAGAAGGCCAATGCCGACACCGCTTTACCGTTTCCACTGCACGAACGGCTTCGACCTCGTGGCCGATCTCCAGGGCAGGCGGCTGCCGACCTGGGCGCTCATGCGCCTCCACGCCGAGCGGGTCGCGATCGACCTGATGCTCGGCAGCGCGCGGCGCGATTGGTCGGCCTGGACGGTCGAGATCTACGATGCGGCGGGCCGGCACGTGATCTCGAAGCCGTTCGTGGACATTCTCGAAAGCCGATCGGAACGGAAGAAATAGTTTCTGTTTTTCGCTGCCGAACGGTCTCGAACCAGCGACAGCGCAGAAGATTGACTTGTCATGGAGGCAGCCATGACAGCAACGCGCATGACCCTATCCACCCTTATGCTGTGTATCCTTCCCGCGGCGACGGCGACCGCTCAGACCGGCGACATCAGGACCGGTGCGATCCCGCCCGCCAACGAGAAGGCGGTGACCACGACCGCCGTCGGGCAGACCAAACCGCCGAGCCGTGATGCGGGCTCGGTATCGGACCGATCGAGATCACCCGGCGACGTCGGGGCCGGCATGATCCGGAACATCTGTATCGGGTGCGAGCCGGATCGCAGCACGCTCGACACGGTGACGACGAACGTTCCCCCCAGGGCCGGGGGCGAAACCTGGAATACGAAGCTCGAGCGGCTTCGCAAGTTGCCCGAACCCAGCAAGCAGGGCGACCTCGATACCTTCTCTCTCGCTTCGGCCCATCGCGAGCGAGCGGAATCGGTGCAGGAGAAGACCAACGGCCTGTGGCAATCGTGGCTGGTCTCCGTGTGCGAGGGCTGCGGAGACCAGAAGCCGGCCAAGGCCTGGAACCTGCAGGATCGGCCCTCCTTCCGGCTCGGATCGGTCACGCCGGATCGTCCGGAGGGCGATGCGTCGTCCGAGAAGATGCGCCCGGCCGAGCCGAGGCAGGTCGCCGTCCACCATCACGGCGCCTTCGAGGCGGACCTCTCCCCCGAGAACGTCGGCTCGATCAGGCGCATGCCGCAACGCTGATCCGATCGGCTCCTTCTCTCGTCCGCAGCCACTTGGTCCCAGTGCGGACCATCCGCTCGCCCGTCCTCGCGACGGTCGCAGCCTGCACGCGCTCGTCCCCCTGGGCCGGCGGCCGATGTCCAGAGCGGACGACGCGGCTCGGCGTTTCGTCGCACGCGGCGGCGGCGCCCGAACCGTGATCGATGCGGGCGGTTGCCGCGTGACCACGAGAGAGGATGTGATGATGTCGAACCCAGCCAAGGGTCGGTCCGGCGACGGTCAGCAGCACGAGACGACGAGCGCGCAGGCCGAGCGGGCGGCCGAGGTGCAGCGGGCCGGAAGCGCCGAGGCGGGGGCCGGCCACCCCGAGGTTCTCGAAGGCGGCAAGGCGGAGGCGCCGACGGAGGGCAAGGGGCAGCCGAAATCCGCGGCCTCGAACGCGCCGGCCGGTGCGACGAGCGACGCCGCCACCAGCTCGGCGACGGTCGGGAAGGCCGAGAAGGAGGCTGCAGCCGCGGCCGGCGCCGGCAAGGCGCAGCACGGGCGCGGGCACCGCAAGGCGGAGTAGCACGCTCTCGCCGGGCGATCCGGCCCCGTCCCGATCCACTCACGGGACGGGGCGTCGAACGGCGTCAGGCCGGCTCGGCGACCGTCTTGGCGTTGCCTTTGCGGCCACGCGTCTTCGGAGCCGGCGTCGGCGCTCCTTCGGCCTGGGACGCCTCTACGGTCTTGGTCGACTCGGCGGCTTTGGGCTTGCGTCCGCGCGCCTTCGGAGCCTCGGCGGTCGCCTCGACCGCTGCGGCGGCCGCGGGCTGCTTCCGCCGCTGCTGACCGAGGCCGAGCGAGCGCGCCAACGCCGAGCGCGTGGCGGAGTAGTTCGCCGAGGTCGACGGGTAGTCCGCCGGCAGGCCGTAGCGGGTCCTGTACTCCTCGAACGACAGGCCGTTCCCGTTCAGATGGCGCTTCAGCGTCTTGTAGGGCTTGCCGTCGAGGAAGGAGACCAGCGCGTCCGGCGTGACCGACTTGCGGATCTGAGCCGCCGTCGGCTTCTCCGGGCCCGCGGGCTCGGCCGGCTTGCCGTTGCGAAGTTCGGACAGCATCGCGTGCACGTTGGCGATCAGCGTCGGCAGCTCGGCCACCTGGACATGATTGCCAGAGACATAGGCCGCGACGATGTCGGCCGTGAGACCGACGGGGGTATTGGGCTGATATTCGAGCTGATCTTCCAAGGCGGCACTCCTTTTCCGGAAAAGCTATGGCTCTGCGGGCTCGCCTATCTCGTCAAGTGCCGTTCGAACGAAACGCGTGGGTATCGGATGTAATATTGCAGAAACCGAGCGATCCCGACGTGCGACGATCCTATCTCTGGAACCAGGACTGCCGATCCCTGTTCTGACGTCACGGCGCAGCGCCGTGTAAGGCTCTACAGAATGAACAAGCTCATCCTCGGCGCAACGGTGGCGCTCGGCCTCCTGCTCGGAGCCAACACCGCCGGCATGGCGTCACCGGGCGATGGCCTCGATCGCAACGCGGCGGCGACCGGCAACGGTCGCATGGGCGGAATGCACGCCGGCGCGCGCACCGGCGGGATGATGCGCCCCCGCATGGGCGGGATGCGGATGATGCGGCGCCATCACCGGCGTCACCACCGCTGAGCGACCGGCCCTCTCGATCGGCGCACGACGCAGGAACCCCGGGACGCTCGCGCGATCCGGGGTTCCTGCGTCGGCGAGCGCCGGTCGCCCTAGGGACGCTCCGGATTAGGCCAAGTGTCGATCACGGCCTCGCCCGATCGCAGCTCGACCCGGTGGGCATGCGCATCGTCCCGCGTCTCGCACAGGTCGACCGCCGATGCGAAGCGCAGGCGGGCAGCCACCTCGGTGGCGGCATCCTCCTCGACGACGACGTGCCCGTCCCGGTAGGTGAGCACCACGAAGGGCGGGTTCTTCAGATCGCTGACTTCCATGGGCTCGCTCCGACCGCGTGTCATGGCGCAACGTTCGTCGGCGGTTCCCGCTCCGCCCGCATGGGACCCGCTTCGACGACGGTGTACAGCGGATGGCAAGAAACCACTCCGGGAACGCCACCCATGCCGCCCGCCCAGGGATTGCCGGCCGCGCTCGCCATCCTCGCCGCCATGACGCTTCCCGGGCTTGCGCAGGAGACCGCCGCGAAGGCCGCGCTGGCGCCGACCGGCACGCTCCGGGTCGGCCTCGTCGAGACGCCGTCCGCCGGCCTCGTCTTCGTCGCCCGCTCGCCGGACGGGACGCCCGAGGGCGTCACCGCGGATCTCGGCGCAGACCTTGCGCGACAGGTAGGCCTGCCGCTGGCCGTGCTCCTCTTCCCGAACTCGGGCGCTGCGGCAGCGGCCCTCCAGGCCGAGACGATCGACGTGAGCTTCATGCCCGTCGATGCGGCGCGCCGGCAGGTGCTCGATTTCGGGCCGGGCTACTACGACCTCGAGAGCACCTACCTGGTGACCGGCGCGTCGGGCATCGTCGACGTCGCGCAGGTCGACCGGCCGGATCTCAAGGTGGTGGCGATCGACGGGACCACGACGATCCGCGCCTCGGCCCGCACGCTGACGCGGACCCGGCCGGTGGCCGTCCCTTCCGTGGCCGAGGCGATCGAGCGGATGCGAACCGGAGCGGCCGACGCCTTCGCCCTGTCGCGAGACACGCTGCAGCCGATCGTGGCGCAGGTACCCGGCTCGCGGATAGTCACCGGCGGCTTCCAGCGGACGCAGGTCGCCGTCGCGGTGCCGAAGGGCCGGCCGGCGGCGCTCGCCTCGGTGACGGCGTGGCTTGCGGAGGCGAAGCGGTCGGGCCTCGTGCGCCGGATCTTCGACGCCCACGGCTTCGATGGGGATGCGGTGGCACCGTAGGAACGGAGCGAGACGATGACGCGATGGTACGCAAGCGGCGGGCTCGCGCTGGCCTGCACGGCCGGTGGATTCGGTTTCGGGGGCTCGGCGATGGCGCAGGAGACGGTGGTGCACGAGATCATGCGGACCGAGCTCGGCCGCGCGCCGGTCTCCGGCGACGACACGCGCGAGATCATCATGCAGCTGGTGGAGTTTCCGCCGGGTGCGACCTCGCCCCGCCACGTCCACCACGGCGAGGAGTCGTTCTACGTGATCGAGGGCGGCACGGTGCAGGTGTCCGGCAAGGAACCGAAGCAACGGCCGGCCGGCGAGCGCGGGATCAACCCGCGCGGCGTGCCGCACGCGGGCTACACGGTGGTCGGCGACAGGACGATCAAGGTCCTGTCGGTCTACGTGGTCGACAAGGGCAAGCCCTTGCAGGAGCCGTCCCCGTGACCGCGGGCCTGCCGAAGCTGCACCCAACGAAGCGGGCGACGCGCGAAACAGCGTCTTCCGAGCACCCCGACGCGAAAGGCTTTTCTGGAATGAGCGAAACGCCCGATCCCGACCGCGCGGCCCGCGCCATCGCGGAGAACGTCTACGCGGCTTACTGCCGCCAGGCGACCATGCCGGCTCACCCTTTGGAGGAGCAGACGATCGTCACCCGGCTGGTCGAGGCGATCCGCCTGCAGATCGGCGGCTCCCCGGGCGCGATCGTCGAGGCCGTCAACGCCGCCCTGTCGGCCTGGGAACAGCGTGATCCGGACATTCGCGGCCCGCGCGTCGCAACGATCGACCGGAGCGACGGCGCGATCACCCTGGGGTGAGCGCGGCCTCGGGGTGCGGTCCGGATCGGCGCACGCTTGCCGCCGGAAGGCCGAGCGACGAGAGCCGGATCCCGCCTCGCGGAGCTCCATGCCTACCGCCGGGCGGGAACCGCCCGCGCGACGCGGCTCGGGGCGCCGGTGGGGCGGGCCTCAACCCTTCTTCTTGTAGGCCTCGATCGCATTGCGGCACCCGGGCGAGAGCTTCGACATGTTCCTGTTGAAGCAGGCGCGCGTCTCGGGGCCGTCCTCGAGCGGCAGGCCGGTGCAGAAGGTCGCGAAGTCGCCGGCGCAGAGCAGCTGCATCGCGGCCTTGTCTTCCTGCGACACCGGAGCGGCGATCGCTGCGGTCGCCGCAAACGTCGCGAGCGCAAAGCCGACTCCAAAACGTACCAACATCGTCTTCTCCTGAGGCACCCGGTTGACCCGGGTCCGGTGCCAGAACGTTGCGGAATGCGTCCGGGTTGCGCCGCCCGGCCCACGTCGTCGCGCGGCGTGTCCCGACGGGCACGGTCGGAACGGTGCTCGATCGCCCACCGGCCCGGTGGGCCGGCGAAGCGTCGCGTCAGACGATGCCGCTGGCCTCGTACGGCCAGGGAAGGCCGAGATGCGCCGCGACCTTCTCGGCGTCGTGGCCGACGGCCTCCACAGCCGCCCCCAGCGTCTCCACCGGCACCTGGAGCTTGCGCGCCCAGTAGGCGGCCGCGTCCGGCGTCGAGAGGTTGACGGTCTGAGGCTCGTGCGTGTCGTCGATCGGCATGGGGTGCTCCTGCCTCCCCCAATGCGGCAGTGCAGCGGCGGTTCATTCACGCGGCCCGCCCCGGCGATTCGTTGCGCACGCTGCGCCCCGCGCGCGGGCGGATGGAGGAACGGCTGGTGGACGGGGCGGTTAGCAGGGACAACGGTAAGGAGTACCATCATGGATGTCTGGCAGCTCATCGGGCGCGACCACGCGAACATCGAGCAACTCATCCACGATGCGCCGAAGGCATCGCAGGGGCCGGGTGCCGTGCGGAGCCGCGAGCGCCTTCTCGGCGAGCTCATCGATCGCCTCGAAGCGCATGCCGAGGCGGTCTCCGTCAGCCTCTACGCCCCCCTCGGCCGGCGCGCGCAGACGCGGACGCTGGTCGATGCGCTGGACGAGCAGCACCGGGCGTTCATGAGCCAGCTCGCGGACCTGGCGCGACAGCGTCGGACGGGCTCCGAGGGGTGGCTGGATGCCTTCGAGGACGCGACCTTCCTCGTCGACCAGTACCTTCACCGCCACAAGCACGAGTTGATCCCGGCAGCGCGGGCGTTGCTGTCCGAGGGCGAGGTCCGCGATGCGGGCCAGACGTTCGTTCAAGCCAAGCGCTGGATGCTGCAGGGCCGCGACCGTCCGGCACCGGCACCGCGGAGCGAGTTCGACCTCCGGGTCATCGTCTGCACCCTGGCGGTCGGCCTCGGCTACCTTCTGTGGCAGGCGGGCTTCCTCGGTCGAGCCGGTGGCCGCCGCGGCGCGACCGGCGGCGCGAGCCGGGGCGTAAACCCGGCGACGGCCTCGATCCCGGCCGGACGCAACGGGGTGGACGGCCCGGCGCAGCGCCGGGAGCGGCTGCTCGACGAAGGGCTCGAGGAGACCTTCCCCGCCAGCGACCCGATCTCGGCGCAGCGTTTCACCTAGCGGGCCGCGCGGGCGACCGCCGGCGGCACGGTTGTCGCTCCGGACGCGGAATGCGGCGACGGAGAGCTGGAAGCAGGCTCGGGGAGGCGGCGATGTCGGACCTGGACACGAAGCGGGAGGAGATCGCGGCCCTCGTCGCCCGCGATCTCGGGTTCGACGGGCTCGCCGGGCTGAGCCCATCCGATCGGGCTGCCGTCGACCGGAGGACGGCGGAGCTCGTCGACCGCTGCGATACGACCTCGCCGGTGCCGGCCGACGCCCCTGCCGCCGACCGGGAGATGCGTCGCCTGCTCGCGGAGTACCGCGGGCTGCTGCATCTCCCGACCGACGCGGCCAACGTCCGCCTGGCGGAGGTCGGCGAGGTCTTCGCCCCGGAAGACGACGCCTGACGCCGTCCTTTCGACCGGAGCAGCGCACGTTCTAGCCGCCCTTCGCGACCAGGAAGAACGCGACGCCGACGACAAGGAGGCTTCGCGCGACCCGGCCGCACGTTATCGCGCCGACGCCGTCGTCGAGGGAACGCAGGTGGGCGATCTGGGCGAACATCGCCGCCCAGTAGGCCGACCACAGGCCGAGGATCGAGGCCATCGCAGGCGACATGGCCGGGCTGCCGGACCTAGCCCGGCGGCCGCCGCTCGTGGCGCCAGGACGCCACCGCGGCACGCCGCGCCTCGTAGGCACGCCGGACGGGCGAGCCGTCGGCGCCGCGCCCTTCCGGGCCGTAGCCGAAACGGAGGACGCCCTCGGGACCGTAGAGGCGGCTCACCTCGGTTCGCCACACCCGATCGGTCTGGGCGAGAGTCGCCTCGGTCTCCGCGAGTCGTGTCGCATGCATCGTGGCTGTCCTGAAGGGCGGGGTCGTGGGGTCAACGCGGGCCGGCGCCATCCGCTCCGGATCGCACGCGACAAACCGGTTTCTCGACGGGCCGCCCGCGGGGGCTATCTTGAGGCGATGCCCCTGTCCCGCCCCGCCCGTCCCGGTGCCCGCGCAAGCGACGGGCCAAGCCCCGCTTCGCCGTGCCCGGCGACGTCCTTCCGGGGCGCCCGGGCAGGCGCGCGATGAGTGCGCGCCGCGCGCTGATCGTCGGCGCCTCCCGCGGGCTCGGCCTCGGTCTCGTCGCCCGGTTCCTCGAGCGCGGCTGGGCGGTGACGGCCACCGTGCGCCGGCCGTCGGCCGCCCTGTCCGAGCTCGCGAGCGCCGGCACGCTGCGGATCGAGACGGGCGTGGACATCGACGACGATGCGGCGGTGACCGCCCTGCGCACGCGGCTGGCGGAGGCTCCGGCCTTCGATCTCGTCTTCGTGGTCGCGGGCGTCGCGACGCAGGCCGGCACGCCGGCCGCGGCGATGCCGCGCGCGGTCGCGACGGCGGTGTTCGAGACGAACGCCCTCAGCCCGATCCGTTTCGCGGAGGCCTTCCACAAGCGCGTCGCACCGGGCGGTCTCGTCGTCCTGATGACGTCGAAGCTCGGCTCGGTGTCGCTGAACCGCGGCGGCGGCTGGAGCAGCTACCGGGCGAGCAAGGCGGCGCTCAACACCCTGGCCCGCTCCTTCGCCGGGCAGCACGCCAAGGCCGATTGGGGCGTCGTGCTGATGCATCCGGGCTGGGTCCGCACGGATCTCGGCGGCCGGCGGGCGACTCTCGACGTCGAGACCAGCGCGCGGGGCATGGTGGCCGTCCTGGAAGGTCGCCTCGGGGGATCCGGCTGCGTCTTCCTCGACCATACCGGGGAGGTCGTGCCCTGGTAGCCCCTCGAACTCGACGCCGCCGGATCGAGGTCCGTCTTCGGCGTCGCGGCGCGATTGCAACGCCGGACAGGCCATCCCTCCGGCTTCGAACGATTTCCGCCGGAGCCGTGCCCCGGTCGGAGGCGATCGTTCGGATCGATGCCCTGCGTCGAGACGCTTCGGGCCCGAAAAGCAAACCGCCGCCCGAACTACGGCGATCCGTTCAGGCGCGTCACGCGGGACGATCGTCCAGCCTGTCGCCGCGGACCGCCGCGTCGTACCCGGCCAGCCATTGGTCGTGGGCCGCCATGCCCTCGGCATAGGGGCAGTCTTCGCGGCGGAGGTTCTTGCCCGGCGCGTAGAAGCCGAGCGCGTAGTGGTCCAGGTTGTCGTCCGGCGGCTCCGACATCGATGGTTCTCCCGTATGCGTGGGGCGGCGGCGGTGCCGCGGCTTAAGTCATCACCTCGGCGAGGATGCACGGCACCTCCGCCGGAAGCTCGCGGGCGAGGAAGCCGATCCCGCCGTAGCGGCGCGCCAGCCGGCGGCCCGCCTCGCCGTGGGCGTAGACGCTCCACAGGGCCGCGGCTTCGGGCTCGGTTCCGCGCGCGAGCAGGCCGACGATGAGGCCCGCCAGCGTGTCGCCCGATCCCGAGATCGCCAGCCCGACATGTCCCATCTCGTAGCACCAGGCGCGGCCGTCGGGGGAGACGACCTGCGTCCGGCCGCCCTTCATCACCGTGATCGTCCCGAAGCGCTCGGTGGCCCGGCGGGCCGCCGCCAGCGGGTCGGCCTCGACGGCCTCCCGGTCGATGTCCAGCAGCTTGGCCATCTCGCCGGCGTGCGGGGTGATGATCGCCGGCTTGGGCAGGCGGCGCGTCAGGTCCGGATCGGCGCGCAACGCGGCGAGCGCCCCGGCATCCAGGACGATGGCTGCCGTGTCCGCCCCACGGACGAGCGCGGCGACCACGGCTTCCGTGTCCGCGTCCTCGCTCATCCCCGGCCCGCACAGGATCGCGTCGCTCGCGCCGGCCCGCTGCGCGAGATCGTCGGCGCAGGCGCGCCCGATGCCGCCGGCCTCGGTCTGTGCCAGGCCGATCACCAGGGCTTCCGGCACGGCGATCCCGATCGGGATCGCGAGGTCGCGGCAGACGCCGATCTGCAGCTTTCCCGCCCCGACGCGCATCGCCGCGTTGGCGCCGAGCAGGACGGCGCCCGGCAGCGCCGTGCAGCCCGCCACGATCAGCACGCAGCCGCGCCCATCCTTGCTGTCGCCGTCCGGATCGGGAGGGGCCATGCCGCGGAGCACGTGCTCGGTCAGCGGTGTGACGGCGCTCATGGCTTCCCTCCGGTCCTTGCCCCAAGGGTCTGACGGTCGCTCAGCTCTTGGTGTCGGGTTCGGAGGTAACGGTGGCGCCCTGTGCCTCAAGGGGTGCGACGAAGTTGTAGCGGATCAGGTCGAGGGCACCACCGGGTGTGGCGCGCGCCGAGGGGACGTACTCGGTGACCCCGCAATTGGCGATGTCGCCCTCGGCGTCGATCGCCAGGATCTCCCCCTCGGTCATGTTCTCCAGGAGGTAGCGCAGGCACAGGACGACCACCTGGTGGGCGACGAGGAGGATGCGCTGGCCTTCGTAGTGCAGGGCCATCGTGTCGAGCGCGCCGCGCAGGCGCAGGATGACGTCGCACCAGCTCTCGCCGCCGGGCGGCCGGTGGTAGAACTTGCCGAGATCGCTGCGCAGCGCCGCCTGCTCCGGGTGCAGCTGCTCGATCCCGGCGCGCGTGAGCCGGTCGAGGATCCCGAACTCCTTCTCGCGCAGGCGCTCGTCGACGAGGAGCGGCGGGGTGTCCGCGGCCAGCGCACCGGCGGCGCGGATCCCCTCGGCGGTCTCGACCGCGCGGCGGTAGGGCGAGGCCAGGACGAGGTTCGGACGCTGGTCCTCGGGCAGGCTGGCGAACCAACGGCCGAGCGCCTCGGCCTGCCGGTGGCCGAGCGGGCTCAGCGGCACGTCCACGTCGCGTTCGGGGATGTCGATCCGCGCCGCGCCCGAGGCCTGCGCCGCATCGCGGGCGACGTTGCCGGCGCTCTCGCCGTGGCGCACGATCCAGAGGTGAAGCGGCTGTCTGTGCGGCACGGGGATCTCCAGCGCGTCCACCGGTCCGGTCGGCGCAGGTCTCGTCAAACGGCGCCGTCGCGCGCGAGACACGGCGGCGACGCGGGATCGCATCGCCCCGCCCTTGGGCGCGATGCCGGCAGGGCGGGCGAGCGCACGAAGAAGCCCGCCGCGGCGAACCGGGCGGGCTGAACGACGTGCCGTCGTCGCGAAGCCTACTTCGCGGTCGGGGCGCTGCCGCTGTTGACGGTGCCGCCCGCGCTCGGGCCCGCACCGTTGCCGGCGGCACCGGGCGCGACGGGCGCCGTGGTGGCGCTCGGCGCGGTGGTGCCTGCGTTCGGGACGGTGCCGGTGGTGGTGGACGACCGGCCCGCGGCCGACCCCTCACTGATCGTGCCGCCGGCCGACGGCCCCGCGCCCGGGCTGCCGGGGCCGCCGTCGGAGGCTCCGCCCTGGGCGAAGGCGGCGGTGCCCATGGTCAGGACGAACGCGGACGCGAGCGTGATCGACTTGAAAGACAATGTGTTTCCTCCGGTGAATTACCAAACTCTGCTGAAGAACCAGCTTGCGCCGTCTCCGTTCCACACGAGAAAGCCGGCCTGGATCTCCCCGGCCGGGCCCCTCGATCGTCGGGCTTCGATCGGCGCGTCTTCAAAGGCGCCTTCAGCGCGTCCTGGCACCGAGCTTGGTGCTGATCGTCCGTCCGCCGCCACGGCGCATCATGTGGCGCCGCATGGTGTGGTGGCGCATCATCGAGCGGCGCGTCATCCGCACCTGCACGGTCGGGGCCTCGGGCTGGACGAGGCTCGGCGCGGGCGCCGGCGTCGCGGCGGAGACGGCGCCGGCCGACATCAGGACGGCGCCGAAGGCCGCGGCCGCGATCGCAGAGGCTGTGAGACGGGTCTTGGTCATCGGTGCCGGGTCCTTGCTGCCGCACCGGGTCGGTGCCACGGCGTGAAACCACGGCCACGATCCGATCGTTCCTCGCCTTCCGGTTGAGAAGGTGCCAGCCGACCCGCCTCAGCCGATCAGGAAGTGCACCAGGATCAGCGCCAGCGCCGCGCCGCCGATCGCGAGGCCCATCAGGACGACGCTGCTGAGCTGGTCGACGCCGTCCACGTCCTGGCCGATGCGATGCTCGACGCTGTTGGCGCCGTGGCCCGGCCTGTCGGGAAAGGTGGGTTGTGCCATGTCGATCTTCCTCGCGATCCGAAGGGGTGATGCGGGGGCAACGCGACATCGGACCGGTCGGTCCTCGACGTTCGGCAGGCGATGCAACATGCCGCGGGTCGTGAAGTCCCGGGCGCAGCGCGCTCCGAGCCGATGTGAACCAAAGCCTTCGCACGCCGTTGCAAGTGCCAGCGACGGGAGTGGATCGATGAAGACGCTTTGCACGGTGATGGTGGTGGGCCTGACGATCGCCGGATCGGTCGCGCCGGCCTTGTCCCAGCCCTACGGCGGCCGGGACTACGGCTACGGCGAGCGCGAATCCGGGTATGGCGGCCGCGACGACCGCTACCGCGATCGCGACCGGGGCTACGACGACCGCGGCCGCGGCGGCGGCCGCTTCGGGTTCGACGAGGCCGAGTACCTTCGCTGCAACCCCGACGTTCGCCGCGCGGTGAGCCGCGGGCAGGTGGATTCGGGCGCGGCGCATTACCGGGTGTTCGGCCGGCGCGAAGGCCGGCGGTTGAGCTGCTGAGCCTCCGACGACGCGGTCGGCCGGCACGACGGCCGGGCGGAGGCGATCTCGCCAAGCCCGGCCGGAGAGCCGTGTAGGGTCGATGGCGGCCGCCGGTTCGCCGACGGCGCGGTCGGCCCGATGCAGATATGCACCTGGAGCGTAGCAACACCGTGTGGTTGCGCTTGCCGGCGCACTTGCCAGCATCCCCGCCATGGCCGCATGCAGCACGCGTTGCCGCCGCGAGCCCCAGCCCACGATGTCCCCTCCGCCCGCACCGTCGAGCACGCCGACCCATCACGGCCTGCCTCCGGCCCAGCGCGGGCGGGCGATGGTGGCGGTGCTCACCGGCGTCGCGCTGGCGACGCTCGACACCGCCATCGCCAACACCGCGCTGCCGACCATCGCCGCCGATCTCGGGGTCGATCCCGGCGCCTCGGTGTGGATCGTCAACGCGTACCAGCTCGCGGTGGTGGCGACGCTGCTGCCGATCGCGGCGCTGGGCGAGATCGTCGGCCAGCAGCGGATCTACGTCGGCGGGCTGATCCTGTTCACCGGCGCCTCGCTCGTCTGCGCGCTGGCCTGGTCGCTGCCGACGCTCGTCGCGGCCCGCGTGCTCCAGGGCGTCGGCGCGAGCGCCCTGATGGCGGTCAACATCGCCCTCATCCGCTTCATCTATCCGGCCCACCAGCTCGGGCGCGGCGTCGGCCTCAACGCCTTCGTGGTCGGCGTCGGCTTCGCGGTCGGCCCGACCGTCGCCTCGCTGATTCTCGTCGCGGCGCCGTGGCCGTGGCTCTTCGCCGTCAACGTGCCGATCGGGCTCGCCGCCCTGGTGCTGGCCTGGACCGCGCTGCCGGAGACCGGCCGCTCCGGCCACCGCTTCGATGGGGTCGGCTCGCTGCTCAACGCGTCCGCCTTCGCCCTGCTCGTGCTCGGCCTCGGCGAGGCCGCGCACGAGGGGCCGCTCTGGCGCATCCTGGCGGAGGCCGCCGGCTCGGTCGCCTGCTTCCTGCTGCTGCTGCGGCGGCAGGCAGGGCATCCTGCGCCGATGCTGGCCGCCGACCTCCTCCGGCGCCCGCTGTTCGCCCTCTCCGCCACGACCTCGGTGTGCTCGTTCGCGGCGCAGGGGCTCGCCTTCGTCTCGCTGCCCTTCCTGTTCCAGCACACGCTCGGGCGCACGCAGGTCGAGACCGGCTTCCTAATGACGCCGTGGCCCGTCGTGGTCGCGCTGATGGCCCCCCTGGCCGGGCGCCTCTCGGACCGCTACCCGCCGGGCCTGCTCGGCGGGATCGGGCTCGCCGGACTCGCCGTCGGCATGGGGCTGCTCGCCGCCCTGCCGGCGAGCCCGACCGTCCTCGACATCGGCTGGCGCATGGCGATCTGCGGCGCGGGCTTCGGCTTCTTCCAGGCGCCGAACCTGCGCGCCATCATGACGAGCGCGCCGCCGGCGCGATCGGGCGGGGCGAGCGGCATCGTCGCCACCTCCCGTCTCCTCGGCCAGACCATGGGCGCCGCGCTCGTCGCCGCCTGCTTCGCGATCGCGGATGCGCACGGGCCGGCGCTCGCCCTGGGGCTCGGTGGCGCCTTCGCCGCCGTCGCGAGCGTCGTCAGCTTCCTCCGGCTCGCCGTCGCCCCCGAGGACACGGCGAGACCGGCGTGAGGCTGCGGGGCCGGACCTCGGCGCCGCGTTAACGCTTCATCAACCACGCGCCGGCCACGGTGTCCCGAGGAGAGACACCGCCATGAAGCGACGCCCCAGCCGCGACTTCGATGCCCTGAGCCAGGCGCAGATCGCCGCCGGCCGGACCGACACCCGGCGCGTAGATGCCGGCCGCCTGATGCCCGCCTCGGCGCCGAAGCGGATGGCGGACCTCCTCGACGCGATCCAGCACGTGACCGAGGCGGCGACGGGGGAGCGCAGCTTCCTCCACGTCCGGCCGCGCCCGTGACGCCGGCGCGCTTCTCCGGCACCCGCGCTCGTCCGGCGACGGTCTTGCGATGATCACGCTGGGCTTCGTGGTGATGCTCGCGGCCGCCCTCGGCCCGGCGGCGATCCTCGTCGCCGCCCCGGCGCGCCGTCGGTTCCTGCGCTGAGCGCGGGGCCTACGAAGCCGGCCCACGTCACGCTGCGGGGCGCGCCGCCTGATACACGGCGAGGAAGATGCGGACGGCCTCGTCCACGTGCCGTTCCATGTCGGCGCGACTGCCGTCGTCCTTGTGGGGGATGAACAGGCACACCGGAACCACCTTGCCGATGATCAACCCGATGAACATGGTCGCGGCGAGCAACGGGTCGTCGCCGATGAACGCGCCGTCGCGCCGGGCCGCCTCGAGGTAGTCGGTCAGGTGCCGCTGCGTGCGGCCCGGCGCCATCGCGTAGAACGCCTCGCCGAGGGCCGGGTTGCGCTGGACCTCGGCGACGATGATGCGGGCGAGCGCCGTCATCTCGGGCATGATCATCGCGCCGTAGAGGTTCGTGCCGAAGGCCCGGAGCACCGCCGGGAGCGGGCCCTTGCTCCCGAGATCGGTCTCGATCCGCTGCCTGAGATCGCGCGTCCGGTTGCTCACGACCTCGATGAACAGGTCGTCCTTCGAGCCGAAATGGCGATAGAGCGTCTCGGTCGAGGCCCCGGCCTCGTTCGCCACCATCTTCATCGTGGTGTCCGAGAACCCGTGCTGAAGGAACACGCGCTCTGCCACAGCGGCGATCTCCTCGCGACGGCGCGATCCGCGCGGCACACGAATCCGAGAGCCATCAGCCGAACCGTTCGTTTCGCTTGACATCACCATCCAGATTGAGGGTAGAAACGAAACGTTCGGTTCGGATAATTCGCCGCACCGTACGGACGATCGCCCACGCCGTCTCGCTGAACGTGCGGTGGGACGAAAGGTTTGCATTCATTCCATGCGTGACGTCGATGCAAGCACCTCGTCCGGCCTGTCCAGGCCGTCGCGGAGTCGACGCGACCTGCTCGACGTCGGCTCGCCGCCCCGGCAGGGCGGGCCAGCCCGCGATGCCGACGACCGCCGTCGCCCCGCCCGCGATGCGTTGCGCGTCGTCCGGGATCGGCCCCGCGACGGCAGGGACGAGGAGCCGTACGCGGACGAGCGGGATCACGGAGATCCCCGTCGCAGCCGCGACGCGCGCGACCACCGCTCCGAGGGCTGGCAGGCCCGCGAGCGGCAAGGCGACGACGATCGGCACGGCGACGACGATCGGCAAGACCACGATGGGCGAGACGACCATCGGCAGGACGACGATGATCGGAAGGGCGGCGACGCGAAGGACCGGGACGACCGCGGCGGCAAGAAATCGGACGGAGACGACAAGGGAGCGGACGAGCGCGCGCGCAGGAAGCGGCGGCCTTGGGTCATCGGGATCGCCGTGGTGGTCCTGCTGCTGCTCGCCGGGGGCGGCGTGACCTACTGGCTCGCGACCCGCGGGACGATCAGCACCGACGACGCCTACACCGACGGCAACATCGTCACGATCGCGCCGCAGGTGGCCGGGCAGGTGATCGCGCTCGAGGTGACGGACAACCAGTTCGTGCACAAGGGCGACACGCTGTTCCGCATCGACCAGCGCCAGTTCGTCTACAGCCGCGAGCAGGCCCAGGGCCAGTTCGCCGCGAGCAACGCGCAGATGGCCAGCCAGCGGCTCGGCGTTGAGATCGCCAAGAAGAACTTCCCCGCGGCCCTCCAGCTCGCGCAGGCGAACCTCGACTCGGCCAAGGCCAACCTCGTCCTGCAGCAGGCCAACTACGACCGGCAGAGGAGCCTGCCCAAGCTGGCCACGACGCAGCAGGAAGTCGAGACCAACGCGTCCAACTACCAGCAGGCCAAGGCGCAGGTCGAGCAGGCCCAGGCACGCCTCGTCCAGGCGATGCCGGTCCAGCAGAACATCGGCCAGTCCGAGCAGCAGGTCGACCAGATCAAGGGCCAGGCCGAGCAGGCCAGGGCGCAGGTCGAGCAGGCCAACCTGAACATCGAATGGAGCGTGGTGCGGGCGCCGCAGGACGGCTGGGTGACGAAGCGCAACGTCAACGCTGGCGACTACCTCACCGCCGGCCAGCAGGTCATGTCGCTGGTCACCACCGACGTCTGGGTGACGGCCAACTACAAGGAGACCGAGCTCGACGGCATGCGGACCGGGCAGCGGGTGCGGATCGCGATCGACGCCTATCCCGACCTCGACCTGCAGGGGCACGTCGAGTCGATCCAGCGCGGGTCGGGCTCGAAATTCTCCGCCTTCCCGGCCGAGAACGCCACCGGCAACTTCATCAAGATCGTCCAGCGCGTGCCGGTGAAGATCGTGATCGATTCCGGCCTGAGGAAGGAGGAGCCGCTGCCGCTCGGCATCAGCGTGGTGCCGACGGTGATGCTGAAGTGAGCGGGGCCTCGGACGGCTGGAAACCCGCCCACAACCCCTGGCTCATCGCCATCGCGGTGACGCTGGCGGCGTTCATGGAAGTGCTCGACACCACCATCGTCAACGTGGCCCTGCCCTACATCGCGGGCTCGCTCGCCGCTTCGAACGACGAGGCGACCTACACGCTCACCGCCTACCTCGTCGCCAACGGCATCGTGCTGACCATCGCCGGCTGGTTCTCCGACACGATCGGCCGGAAGCGCTACTTCCTGATCTGCATCGGCATGTTCACGGTGGCCTCGTTCCTGTGCGGGCTGTCGCAGAGCCTCGGGCAGATCATCCTGTTCCGCCTGATGCAGGGCTTCTTCGGGGGCGGCCTGCAGCCGAGCCAGCAGGCGATCATCCTGGACACCTTCCCGCCGGCCAAGCGCGGGGCGGCCTTCGGGGTCACGGCGGTGGCGACGGTGGTCGCGCCCGTCCTCGGGCCGACGCTCGGCGGCTACCTCGTCGAGCACGCGACCTGGCGCTGGATCTTCTTCATCAACGTGCCGGTCGGCATCGTCACGCTGTTCGTCAACGCCTACCTGGTCCAGGACCCGCCGGCCGCGGCCGAGAAGCGCGCGCGCGGGCTCGACTACGTCGGCCTGGCCCTGATCGTCGTCGGCATCGGCTGCATGCAGATCATGATCGACCGCGGCGAGGTCAACGCCTGGTTCAGCTCGTCCTTCATCCGGATCATGGCCGTCGTCGCCTTCCTCGGGATCTTCGGCGCCATCTGCTGGCTGCTGACGGCCAAGGCGCCGGTGGTCGACCTGATGGTGTTCCGGGACCGGAACTTCGCCGTCGGCTGCCTGCTCATCGGCGCGGTCGGCGCCCTGCTCTACGCGGGCTCGGTCCTGATCCCGCAATTCGCGCAGCAGGTGCTGGGCTACACTGCGCTCGATTCCGGCTTCATCCTGTCGCCGGGCGGCGTGGCGGTGATCGTGCTGATCCCGCTCGTCGGCCTGATGATGAAGGTCGTGCAGACCCGCTACCTGATCATGTTCGGGTTCGCCTTCATGGGCGCGGCGATGTTCTATTCGAGCCGGATCGCGCCCGACATCGACTTCCGGACCCTGGTCTGGATGCGCACGCTCCAGACGGCGGCGCTCGCCTTCCTGTTCGTGCCGATCTCCACCGTCGCCTACCTGACGCTGCCCCAGAAGTACCGCAGCGACGCGTCGGCGCTGTTCTCGATGTTCCGCAACGTGTTCGGCTCGGTCGGGATCTCGCTCTCGACCGCCGCGGTCACGGAGCGGACGCAGGCCGACCAGGCCCACCTCTCGACGTTCATGACGCCGCTGCGACAGGGCTACGCCACGCTGATCCAGGAGACCGAGCAGACGCTGCGCTCGCTCGGGCGTGCCGCCTCGGTGGTGCACCAGCAGGCCGTCGCGCAGACCTACCAGACCTACACGAAGCAGGCTCAGATCCTGGCCTACAGCAACGTGTACCAATACGTGGCGCTGCTGGCGTTCCTCGTCGTGCCGCTCTGCTTCCTGATATCGGCCCGGACCGCCAAGGCCGAGGGCGGAGGACACTGACATGACATCCCGCCGAATGTTCGAAGGCCGGTCCCGCGCGAAGGCCTCGGCTGCGCTGTCGGGCCGGGCCTCCCTCCTCGCGCTCGCCGCGATGCTCGGCCTGGCCGGCTGCACGGTCGGCCCCGACTTCTCCGTTCCGTCGACGCCGCTCGCCGACGCGAGCGACTACCTCGACACCGGCGTCCCGGCCCGGGCGGCACGGCGCCTGACGGCGCGCACCAGCCAGGCCGAGCCGGACATCGCCTGGTGGCAGGCCTTCCGCGATCCGATCCTGACCCGGCTCGAGGAGCGCGTGGCCGCGCAGAACCTCGACGTGAAGACCGCGACCGCGCGCCTGTTCGAGAGCCGGGCCCAGCTCACCACCGCGAACGCCGCGACGCTGCCGACGATCGGCGGCACCGGCAACGCCTACCGCATGCAGTACAGCCAGAACGGGACGATCGGCCTCCTGTCCGGCTCCCTCGGCGGCCTGACCGGCGGCGGGGCGGGGGGCGCCAACCCGACCGCACCGCTGACCAACGGGTTCGAGAGCTACACCCTCGGGCTCGACGCATCGTGGGAGCTCGATCTCTGGGGCCGGGTCCGCCGCTCGGTCGAGGCCGCGGAGGCCCAGGCCGACGCGTCCGCGGATCAGCGCCGCGACATCCTGGTCTCGAGCCAGTCCGACCTCGCCCGCAACTACGTGCAGCTGCGCGGCACCCAGGAGCAGATGCGGATCAACCTCGCCAACATCCGCGTCAACGAGCAGATCCTCGACGTGGTGCGGGTGCGCCAGCAGAAGGGCCTCGTCACCGGCCTCGACATCGCCAGCGCGGCGCAGCAGGTCGAGGCGATCAAGGCGCAGCTGCCCGGGCTGCAGCAGCAGGAGATCCAGCAGATCAACGCGATCTCGCTCCTGCTCGGCGAGGCGCCGCTCGCCCTGTCGCAGGAGCTGGTCACCGCCCGGGCGATCCCGCCGGTGCCGCCGCGGGTGCCGGTCGGCATCCCGTCGACCCTCGTCCTGCGCCGTCCCGACATCCGCGCCGCGGAAGCCAACCTGCACGCCGCCGTGGCCGAGATCGGGGTCGCCGAGGCGCAGTTCTTCCCGACCGTGACCTTGAGCGCCAGCCCGACTGGCAACGCGGTCGATCCCGGCAAGATCTTCCGGGTCTCGTCGCTGCAGTACATGAACGTCGGCCCGTCGATCTCGATTCCGCTCTTCGACGGCGGCCGGCTCAAGGCGAACCTCGTGCTCCAGCGCGCCCGGCAGCAGGAGGCGGCGATCGCCTACCAGAAGGCTGTGCTCCAGGGCTGGCACGACATCGTCAACGCGCTCGCCGCGTTGCGCGCCGACGAGGGCCGGCGGGCGCGCCTGTCCAGGCAGGTCGGCGATGCGCGCCAGGCGCTGTCGCTGTCGCGGTCGCGCTACGAGCAGGGCGTCGACACCTTCACCACGGTCCTGCAGGCGTCGCAGACCGTGCTCCAGGCGGAGGTCAACCTGGCTCAGGCCACCGCCGCGATCTCGACCGACTTCGTCTCCCTGTCGCGGGCGCTCGGCGGCGGGTGGGAGACGACGTTCCCGAGCGGCCGGACGCCGCCCCTGTCCCTGGCGAAGGTCGGCGTCCCGCTCGCCGACCTCGTCCACGACGCGCCCGCCGCACATTGAGCGGGCGCGCGACCGGGCGCGCGGCGTCAGAACGCGTTCGCGACCGGCCTGAAGGCGCGGACGAGGTCGGTGTCGAGCCGTCCGCCCAACCCGACCAGGATGTCGTAGGCCTTCGCGTTCGGCATCGGCGCGCGATAGGGGCGGCGCTCGATCAGCGCGCCGAAGATGTCGCAGATCGTGACGAGGCGGACGAGATCCGGGATCGCGCGGCCGGCGAGCCCGTCAGGATAGCCCGAGCCGTCGAGCATCTCGTGATGCGAGCGCACGACCGCGAGCAGGGTGTCGTCGAACCCGCGCCCCACCAGCATGGCGTATCCCAGCGCGGCGTGGGTGCGCATCACGGCCATCTCCCCGTCGTCGAGCCTGCCCGGCTTGTTCAGGATGGCGGGGTCGATCTCCATCTTGCCGACGTCGTGCAGCAGGGCCGCCTTGACGAGGTGATGGCGGTCGGCCGCTTTCAGGCCGAGGATGCCGCCGAATGCCGCCGACAGCCCGGCCACGAGCATGCAGTGCCGGTGGGTGGCGTCGTCGAAGCGCCGGACGGCGCGCACCCAGGAGCGGATGTCGACCTCCTCCACCGCGCTCGCCACGAGCTTCGTTCCGGCCTCGATCTCGGCCGGCGTGACCGAGCGGCCGGGCACGAAGGTCTTGCGCAGGAACTGCTCGGCCATCTCGCCGTAGCGTTGCATCGCCGCCGGTATCGGCGCCGCCCGCTCCAGCAGGCCCGTCAGGGTATCGACCAGGGCACCCGCGCCGGCGGCGGCGCTCAGCAGGCTGGAGGCGCCCAGGAGGTCGGCGTACGCGCGCGTGCGGCCGCCGTCGTCGTGCAGCAGGCAGACGTAGGGCACGTGCTGGCCGCGAACCCGCTCGAGCACCTGGCGCAGGCGCTGAAGCGCCTCGGAGGTCAGCGCCTTCACGTCGCTGACGATCAGTCGCGGCGGCCCCGGATACGGCTCGTCGTCGTAGAGGTCGTAGATGGTCGAGCCCTCGAAGTTTCGCAGGTCGCGTGCCAGCCGTGCCGTGCGGGCCGGGTCGTCGCTGATCAGAAGAAGCTCGGCCATGACGGCGGTCCATGTTGGATTTTCGTTGTCGCGCTCATCTTGGACAGATTACAGATAGACCTCCCCCATCATCTCGAGGTCTGGCGCCGGGAGCGGCAGATCCATGCTCGAGATCATCCCAGCGCCCGCGACGCTTCGCGGACCTGCCGCGTCGCGTGATCCACCCGCTCGCTAGCCTGGGCGATCATGTCCATGCCCGACGCAATCACCGACACGCCGCGCGAGGCGGTCTGCATGCTGCCCGAGATCTCCTGCGTCACCGCGGACTGCTCCTCGACCGCCGCCGCGATCGCGTTCGACACGTCGTTGAGCGTCTGGATCGTGGTCTGGATCGAGGCGATCGCGTCGACGGCATCGCGGGTGGCGTTCTGCGTCGCGACGATCTGGCCCCGGATCTGATCCGTGGCCTTGCCGGTCTGCTCGGCCAGCGCCTTCACTTCGGCCGCCACCACGGCGAAGCCCTTGCCCGCCGCCCCGGCGCGGGCCGCCTCGATCGTGGCGTTCAGCGCGAGCAGGTTGGTCTGGGCGGCGATGCCCTGGATCAGGGCGACGACGTCGCCGATCTGGGCGGCCTGGCTGCTCAGGCCGGCGACGATGTTGCCCGTGCGCTCGGTCTGATGGACGGCCTGGCCGGCGATCTGAGCGGCGTGGCTGACCTGCTGGCTGATCTCGCCGACCGAGGCCGAGAGCTCCTCCGCGCCCGAGGCCACGCTCTGGATGTCGCCGGAAACGCGCGCCACCGTGGTGGCCGCCTCCGAGGTCTGCCGCATGACGTCCTCGGTCGCCGCGCCGATCGCATCGAGATCCGTGCCGATCGCCCGCTGCGCTTCGACGCGGCGCTGCCGCTCGCGCACCTGCTCGGTGATGTCGGTCGCGAACTTGACGACCTTGACCGTGCGCCCCTCCGCATCGGTGACGGGGTTGTAGGTCGCCTGGATCCAGACCTCGCGTCCGCCCTTGCCGATCCGAAGGTACTCGGCGGACTGGTATTCCCCGCGGGCGAGCGCCTTCCAGAACTCCTGGTAGGCGGCCGTGGCGCGATCCGCCTCGGTGACGAACATGCTGTGGTGCTGGCCCTTCACCTCGTCGAGCCGGTAGCCGACGGCATCGAGGAAGTTCGCGTTGGCGGTGAGGATCGTGCCGTCGGGCTCGAAGGCGATCACGGCCTGCGACCGGTGCAGGGCGGCGATCTGGCCCTCGAGCTCCAGCGCTTCCTGCTTGTGGGCGGTGACGTCGGTCGCGAACTTCACGATCCTGACGGTCTTGCCGGCGCGGTCGAGCACGGGGTTGTAGGAGGCCTGGACCCAGACCTCGCGGCCTCCCTTGGCGATGCGCCTGAAGGCGGCCTGTTGCGACTTGCCCTGCGCCAGATCCGCCCAGAACTGCCGATACGCCTCGCTGGTCGCGTATGACGGCGGGACGAACAGGCTGTGATGCCGCCCCTGGATCTCGTCGAGGCCGTATCCCATCACCGCGAGGAAGTTGGCGTTGGCGGTGAGGATCTTGCCGCCGGGGTCGAACTCGATCACGGCCTGCGATTTGTCCAGCAGATCCGCCGCGATCGAGGCGCGATGATTTCGAAATGTCAACATGCCGTCCCCCCGTCCAATCATCGGCTTCCCAGCGTGCTCGTCCTTCGAGGCGAGAATTCGTACGGGCAGGCGATGAATTCCAGGCACAACCTAGACTATAAATAGTTAAGACCGGCTTATACTCCTGTCAGAATTGACGTCGACATGACGATCCGCCGACGAGATCACGTTTATGATACTACGCATCGCAAAATTGATACTTTCCGCGACTTTCCATACCTCTGGTTGAACATTGGGTGATCCTGGGTCCCACCGCGGCATCCCCGCCTCGTCCGCGACGGGATGTCGGTGGTCAGGGGCGACCGGATGCTTCGCGACGGGTCTGGGTCGGTGCACACCCGTACATGCGGCGATAGCGCTGCCCGAAATCGCTCATGTGGACGAAGCCCCACCGTCTTGCGATGTCTCCGACGGAGAGATTCATGTTCGAAGTCGCGACGAGATCTTCGTGGACGCGCATCAGGCGCTGCTGGATGATGTATTGGAACGGCGTCTGGTCGACCGACCGGCGGAAGTTGTCCTGCAACCCGCGGACGCTCAGCCCGGCGGCCGCGGCGATGTCGCTCAACGCCAGGGGCGTGGCGAGATACGTCTGAATATAGTCCTTCGCGAGGCTCAGGCGCGACGGCCGGGCCTGCCGCCGGACGTCGGCGATCGCCTCCGCCCGCCTCGGCCAGGCCGAAAGCAGTTGATACCCCAGGATCTCCTGCATCAGCGCCAGGGTGTGATCGCCCGAAGGCTCGACCTCGAGGCATCGGCGATAGATCTGCCGCATCGCGCAGTACAAGGCTCTGATGCCGGGCGCCCCCATGTCGGCGCCCCGGGCGAAGGGCGGGAAACCGGTCGCTTCGCCGCCGGTCAGAGCCGCGTTGATGGTCGTCAACGCCTGTTTCGAGATCGAGCAGCCGAACAGGTGGAACCCGTCCGACGATTGCGCATCGCTCAGATCCTGATGATCGGCGAGGATCGCGGTCGTCGGCGCCCCCATGGCACGACCGTCCTGGAAAACGTAGTTCGTATGCCCGCCCAACGTGAAGTTGATCGTCACGATGTCGTAAGCGGATTTCGGCCTTCTGCTGTAGGGGCCGACGGACCTCACGTCCCAGAAACTGAGCAGATCGCTCTGGCTGCCGACGAGCTCGATCTTGATCTCGGACGACCGCCCGATCTCGAACTGCACCGGGACCATGTCCCGATCGTTGAAATCCCGGACGTTCGTCGCGGAGCCGATCGACTCGGCTATGCGTCCCCTGGGTCGCCAGATCCCCGACCTCGAATTCGCCTTGCCCTTCATCGTGCCCTGTTCTTGCCCTGGCCTATCTCCCGACCGCACCGACGATCATTCCGCGAAGGACGTGAGGATCGGGATCTCCGAGCCGCGATCTCTTCGGCTGCATGCAACGCCTGTCGAAAGACCTGCGGCGGCCCCCGTCGCGAGGCGCTTCGAGGACACGGATCGAGCTGATCCAAGATCCCCGACGTTTCGATCCGCGACCCTCGGCGTATCCGCGCGAGGGGATGCCGAACGTTACTGAATCGTGCCACATCTCATGAAACAATCGTAAGTTGGTTGTAGCTTCCGACTTTTCTACCGCTGCAACGATCGACTTTTATCTATGCAAAAGGAGCTATCTGTTTTGCCCGAATCCCGCGACGATGGCAGGCATCACTTTTCCGCGATCGTCGGACCCGACGAATATCGCCGACGATCGTCCGAATAGTTTCGTGATGCGGCACTCAGAATAGCAGTATATTCTGAGACAGAATTTCGATTTATCAAATATAGATAATACAGAAAAAGTGTTTCAAGGCGATTGTCTCGGCTGAGATCGTCCGTGACGCGCACTTCCGCAGGTCGGGGGAACGTCATCGGCGAGACGCGATGTTCCGTCGGCGCGCTGCTGCTGAATGGGGGCGCTCGTTCGCCGCGCGATGGACCCGGCCGGGGCTTGAGGGCCGGCGGCGCCGCGCGCTGCGGCGATCGTGCCGGCTGTGCCGGGTCGCGATACGCTGGCGGGAAGCCGCTTCGTCGGCGGCGTCGGCCGTGATCGGGACCGCACGCAACGTGGCCGTCGGCATCCTCGCCGACGCCGATCCGGAGGCGCCGCGGCCGGTCCGGAACCGGTCAGGCGCCGGAGGTCGCCGCGCCGCCGTCCCGCATCGCTTCGGCGACGCTCTCGAAGGCGGCCACCACCGCCTGCGCATTCGCCTGACGGATGGCGTCGAGGTCGGGACCGCCGGCGCCGGGGATCTCGATGTCCGACATCTCGGCGCTGAGGCTGCGCCCGAGCGCGCGCACCCGGTCCGGCGGCAGGCCGCTCTGCTCGAACACCAGCACCGCGACCGTCTGGACGAGCACCCGCAGGGCGGAGGCTTCCGCGAGCCGCTCGACTGCTTCCTGATTGATCGCCATCGCCACCCCGCCGCCCGGCTCCGCCCCCGGAGGCCGGCTCATCGTCGTCGCCCCGCCATGCCCGAGGCCGCGTCCGGATGGCAACCGCTAATGCGCGTCGTCGGTATCCAGCGTCAGTCCGGTTGCATGCGGCGGGCTTCCGTCGGCGAGGCTCAGGCGGCCTTCGGAAGCCAGTCGCAGAAGGCGCGCACGGCCGGGTCCTCGGCGCGGGCCTCCGGGACGTAGGCGTGGTAGCTGCGCGCCGGCAGCGCCGGGCCGTCGAAGGGCAGCGTCAGCCGGCCGGCCGCCACGTCGTCGGCGATCAACCGCTCCGGCCCCATCGCCACGCCCAGCCCGTCGAGGGCGGCTTGCAGCGTGAGGTAGAAGTGCTCCAGCGTCACCGAGCGCGCCGGGCCGAGGTTCGGCACGCCGGCGGCCTGCAGCCAGTGCGGCCACACCTCGGGCAGCGTCGCCGCGTGCAGCAGCGTGTGGCGCTCCAGGTCCGCCGGCGTGCGGAGCGGCAGGCGCTGCAGCAGCGCCGGGCTGCAGACGGGGATGCGCCGCTCGGTCAGGAAACGCTGACGGACATAGCCGGGGCACGTGTCCGGCCCGCCGCGGATCGCGACGTCGAACGGCTCGACGATGTGGGCGAGCGGCACGTTCGAGGTGGTCAGCCGGACCTCGATCGCCGGGTTGCCGCGCTGGAAGGCCGAGAGGCGCGGGATCAGCCAGCGCAGCGTGAAGGTCGCGAGCGCGTTCACGTGCAGCACGCGCGCCTGCCCCCGCTCCATCTGCCGCGCGGTCGCGAGCGCGACGCGGTCGAGGGCGGCCCCGATCTCGGCGAGGTAGCCCCGCCCGGCTTCCGTCAGGACGACGCGACGGTTGTGGCGCTCGAACAGCGGCGTCCCGAGCCAGGCCTCGAGCGCCTGGACGTGCCGGCTCACGGCACCGTGCGTCACGCCGAGTTCCGACGCGGCCAGCGTGAAGCTCTGGTGCCGGCCGGCGGCCTCGAACGCCTTGAGCGCGTTGAGCGGCGGCAGTCGGCGATGCATGCGCGTCAGCTTTCCTCACACGCACGTCAACATAAGGCGTTTGTCAGCCAGCGGCGAGGACGGCATCCTGCCGGCCATGAACACGGCCAGCAACACGGACAGCCACTCCGCGCGCCCACTGAACCTCGCCGCCCCATCCGAGCCGGCTCAGGTCGCGGAGGCGGGGCGCTCGCTCGCGGTGGTCGGCCTGAACCACGCGCTCCACGACGGCTACACCGACCTGATCTACGTGCTGCTGCCGGTGTGGCAGGCGGAGTTCGGCCTCGGCTACGTCGCGCTGGCCGTGCTGCGCTCGCTCTACGTCGGCGCGCTGGCCGGGCTGCAGATGCCGGCCACCGCCGTCGCCCGCCGGCTCGGCCTGCGCACCGTGCTGGTGCTCGGGACGCTGCTCGGCGCGGCCGGCTACGCCCTCGCCGGCGCGTCGGGCGGCCTCGTCACCCTGTGCCTCGCCCTCGCCCTCTCGGGGGCCGGCAGCAGCACGCAGCATCCGCTCGCCTCGGCGGTCATCGCCCGGGCGTATGGAAAGGCCGCGCGCGGGCCGCTCGGCACCTACAACTTCACCGGCGACCTCGGGAAGGCGGCGCTGCCGCCCCTCGTCGGCTTCCTCCTCCTCCGCACCGAATGGCGCGCCGTGCTGTGGATCGTCGCCGGCCTCGGTGCCGCGGTCGCGATCGCCGTCGCCGTCCTGCTGCCGCGTGAGCCGGCGTCGCGCGAAGCCGAGCCGGGCGAGCCGCAGGCGACCCCGGCCGGCGGCGCGCGGGAGGGCCGGGCCGGGTTCGGGCTGCTGGTGGCGATCGGCATGCTCGACAACGCGGCGCGGCCGGCCTTCCTCATCTACCTGCCGTTCCTGCTCCAGGCGAAGGGGGCGGCGCTCGCAACCGTCGGGATCGCGTTCGCCCTCGTCGCGGTGGGCGGCGCGCTGGGCAAGGCGGCGTTCGGCCGTCTCGGCGCCCGCTTCGGCGTGACGCCGAGCGTGATCGCCACCGAGGCCGGGACGGCGGCGGCGATCCTCGCCGTCGTCGCCCTGCCGCTCGCGCCAGCCATCGCCGTGCTGCCGCTGCTCGGCCTGCTGCTGAACGGCACCTCCTCCGTCCTCTACGGCACGGTGCCGGAGCTCGCGCCGGGCGGGCGCGTCGAGCGCGCCTTCGCCGTGTTCTACACCTGCACCCTCGGCGGCAGCGCGCTGGCGACGCCCCTGCTCTACGGGCCGCTCGGCGATGCGGTCGGGCCCGGCTGGGCGGCGATGGCGGCCGCGGCGACGGCGTTCGCCGTGATCCCGCTGATGCTCGCGCTGTCGCCCCGGCTAGCGCCGGCGCGGCGGTCGTGACGCCCATGCCCGGCGACCGCGCATGACCCCGCTCGTCCTCGCCTGCGTCGTCGGCGCCGCGATCCTCCATGCCGGCTGGAACGCGGTGCTGCGCGGCGGCAGCGACCGGCTGTGGTCGATGACCCTGATGATGATCGCCGTCGCCGCCGTCTCGGCGGTCGCGGTCGCGCTCCTGCCGTGGCCGGACGCGGCGAGCTGGCCCTACGTGATCGCCTCCGCGCTGATCCACACCGCCTATAACCTCTCCCTGGTGCGGACCTATCGCTCGGGCGACCTCGGGCAGACCTACCCGATCTCGCGCGGCTCATCGCCCGTCCTCGTCGCCCTCGGCGCCGCGGTGTTCGCGCACGAGACGCCCGGCGCGGTCGCCGTCCTCGGCATCGTCCTGGTCTCGGGCGGCATCCTGTCCCTCGCCTTCCAGGGGCGGATGCGGGCGGATTTCGTCCCGGCCGCGCTCACCACCGGATCGCTGATCGGGGCCTACACCGTCGTCGACGGCATCGGGGTGCGGCTGTCGGGGAACAGCCTGTCCTACGCGGCGAGCATGTTCCTGCTGTGGAGCCTGACCATGCCGCCGCTCTACTGGGCGATGCGCGGGACGCCGCCGGCCTATACCGGCGCGCAGACCGCGATGGCGCTCGCCGGCGGCCTGGTCTCGCTGCTCGCCTACGGCATCGTGATCTGGGCGATGCAGTCCGACGCGATGGGGGCGGTCTCGGCCCTGCGCGAGACCAGCGTGGTCTACGCCGCCCTCATCGGACGGCTCTTACTCGGCGAGGAACTGAGCCCGCGGCGGATCGCGTCCTGCCTCGCCGTCGCCCTCGGCGCGGCATGCCTGGCGTGGTGATCCGGCCGGGGCGGACCACCGAGGCCGCGGCGCGCGTGATCGGGAGTGGACGACGGAGGCGACATGGCGAACGACACGACGACCCTGACGGGCCGGTGCCATTGCGGCGCGGTCCGGTTCTCGGCGACGCTCGGCGACGGCTTCCGGTCGATCCGCCGCTGCACCTGCTCCTATTGCCGGATGCGCGGCGCCGTCGTCGCGATGGCGGCGATGGGCGGGGTCGAGATCCTGGAGGGCGAGGCGGCGCTGACGCGCTACCGCTTCCACACCGGCACGGCGCAGCACTTCTTCTGCGCGCGCTGCGGGGTCTACACCCATCACCAGCGCCGGTCCGACCGGACCCTGTACGCCGTCAACGTCGCCTGCCTCGACGGGGTCAGCCCGTTCGATTTCGCGGAGGTTCCGGTGATGGACGGGATCAACCACACCAGCGACACCGGCCAGCCGACCCGGCGCGCGGGCACGCTGCGCTTCGTCCCGGCCGATTGACGCCGGCGGGCCGGCGCAGGCGCGTCTCAGCGCAGGCCGCGGATCGCCATCTCCTCGGGCGCCTGTTCGGCGGCGTCCTGGCGGGCGAGCACCTCGGCGAGGTCGACCGGTCGGTAATCCTGCGCGTCGACGCCGACGTCGCAGGATCGGCTGGTGTCGGGCAGGCAGGCGTGGGTGTGGCCGTAGAGGTGCCGGGTTTCGCGCCAGAAGCCCGGCCACGAGCGATGCGGGTAGTGCGACAGGAACAGGCGCTGCGGGCGGCCGGCGGCATCCATCACGCTGATGCGGGCGCTGTCCACCGGCGGCTCGGCCCAGGGCAGGTCGAGCACGCGGTTGGTGTCGTGGTTGCCGCGCACCAGCCGCTTCACGCCGTTCAGCCGCCGGAAGATCGCGGCGCAATGCGTGCGGCTCGCCTCGGCGGCGAAGTCGCCGAGGTGCCAGACCTCGTCGTCGGCGCCGACGCGCGCGTTCCAGCGTGCGACCAGCGCCTCGTCGTGGTCCTCGACCGACCCGAAGGCGCTGCGCCGGCGCCGGACGAGGTCGGCATCGCCGAAATGCGTGTCGGCCGTGAAGTAGGTCGCCATGGATCCTGGGTCGCTCGAGCCCGGCTGGACGGTCGCCGAGACCCGAAGTGGCGCCCCGCGCGGCCGCCGCCACCCGACGCGGCATTGGACCGCTCTCCGGGCGGCCGGGCGCCGCCGCGCGTCAGGGCGCGTGACGCGGCGGCGGCTCCCGCTCGAGCCCGAGCAGGCCGGCGAGCTGTCCGCGGGCCCGGCTGACCCGGCTCTTCACCGTGCCGACCTGGCACTGCAGCCGGACCGCCGCCTCCTCGTAGGTCAGGCCCTCGGCCCCGACGAGGAGCAGCGCCTCCCGCTGCGTCGCCGGCAGCGTCTCCATCACCGCGTAGAGCCGCTTCAGGGTGACGACGTCCTCCTGATCGGGCACGGCGGTGAGCTTGCCGGCCTGGACCCCGTCCGCATCCTCGACCTCGCGCTTGCGCTTGCGGATCTCGGTGTAGAACTGGTTGCGCATGATCGTGAACAGCCACGCGACCAGGTTCGAGCCCGGCTGGAACCGGTGCTGGTTCATCCACGCCTTCATCAGCGTTTCCTGGACCAGGTCGTCGGTCCGGCTCATGTCGCCGACGAGCGAGAACGCGAAGGTGCGCAAAGCCGGAAGCACCGCCATCAGGTCGTCGCGAAACGCCGTGGTTGGCGTCTCGCCGCGGCTCGCCAGCACCGCCTCGAAGCGGCGCACCAGCACGAGGAGCGGTTCCGGCAGGGCATCGCCGGTCGGCAGGGCAAAGTAGGCGCGCAGCTCGCCGCCGAGATGGTTGCGGACCGCGGCCGCGACGTCGACCTCGTTCAGCTCGGTCTCGAAGGTTTCGTCCCGACCGTTGGAGATGGCGTGCGTCATGCCGATGGAGCGTCCCAAGGTTCTTACGGTCAAGCTCTTTTGAGCCAGTCTAAGGTAATTGCATATTAAATTCTGAGCCGGTGATGAACGGGGCGCGGTCGCGAGCGACTTCAGAAATCGTTGCCTCGGCAAGCAACGCCCCATCCTTCGGAATCACCGTGCCGCGCATCACGGGCTCAGGCAATCGCGCCCGGATGCTGAGCTTCGCGGATCACGGGACCGTGCGACCCGAATGCGCTGCCTGAAGGTCGGAACCGATACCATCGCGTCCGATTTCCTCACGGGCAACCTTCTCGCACGGGGAAGGTTGAGGTATCTATTCGTCATGCCTCGCTTGGTTTCCTATCGCATTCACGACCGGGACGACGGCCTGTTCGACGCCGTCGCCACGCTCGCACCCGACAAGACGTATCGGCGCGAGGGCTTCGCCTCGCTGGCCGAGGTCGAGGACTGGATCGACGGGTTGCGGATCCTGATGGCCGCGATCGGCGCACCGCTCGTGCGGGCGCAGCACGCCACCAATCTCGACGAGGCCGCCGCCCTTCGTCCGGACGGCGACGCACCCGAGGCGGATTCGCACTCGGCCCGCGCCCGGCTGCTTCGCTTCCGCGATGCGGTGTCCGGCGCCGACGACGCGACCGACTGACAGGGCCGCCCCGCGCGGCCGGGCCTCGAACGGAGGCCGAGCATGTTCGCGACGGCCTCGTCTCCCGCCGCCGCGCGCAGGCTGCGGCCTTGCCTTCGACGCCCGGCGAACCAGACTTCCCCGCGCGAGGGCGACCGCTCCGGTCCGCACGAGGAAACCGCCGATGGCCCGAACCCGAACCGGCGCGCGCGTGCTCGTCGACCAGCTCCTGGCGCAGGGCGTCGGGCGCCTGACCTGCGTCCCCGGCGAGAGCTACCTCGCCGTGCTCGACGCGCTCTACGACACGGACGTCGACGTGCTGGTCTGCCGGCAGGAGGGCGGGGCCGCGATGATGGCCGAGGCGGCGGGCAAGCTCACCGGCCGGCCGGGCATCTGCTTCGTCACCCGCGGCCCCGGCGCCACCAACGCCGCGTCCGGCCTGCACGTGGCGCAGCAGGACTCGACGCCGATGATCCTGTTCGTCGGCCAGGTCGCCCGCGCGATGCGGGACCGCGACGCGTTCCAGGAGATCGACTACCGCGCGATGTTCGGCACCGTGGCCAAGTGGGTGGTCGAGATCGACGACGCCGCGCGCATCCCCGAACTCGTGGCCCGCGCCTTCCGGACGGCGATGCAGGGGCGCCCCGGCCCGGTGGTGGTGGCGCTGCCGGAGGACATGCTCGACGACGCGGTCGCGGTCGCCGATGCGGGGCCCGTCGAGCCGGCGGAGCCCGCACCCCGCCCGGAGGACGTGTCCGACCTGCGCCGGAGGCTCGACGGCGCGCAAAGCCCGATCGTCCTCGTCGGCGGATCGCGCTGGAACGAGGCCGCGCGCGACGACCTCGTCGCCGTCGCCGAGGCCGAGGACCTGCCGGTGGCGACCTCGTTCCGGCGCGCCCACCTTTTCCCGGCCGACCATCCGCACTACGCTGGCGAGCTCGGCATCGGCCCGAACCCGGCCCTCGTCGCCCGCATCCGCGCGGCCGACCTGCTGGTGATGATCGGCGGCCGGCTCTCGGAGATGCCGGCGCAGTCCTATCGCCTGCTCGGCATCCCCGATCCCGGCCTGCCGCTGGTCCACGCCCACCCGGACGCGAACGAGCTCGGCCGGGTCTACCAGCCGGCCCTGGCGATCCAGGCCGCGCCCGGCCCGCTGCTCGCGGCGCTCCAGGCATCGCCGCCGGCCGTCGCGGCGCGGCGTGGACGCGCGGTCGCGGCGCATGCGAGCTACCGCGACTGGTCGGAGCGACCGGCGGCGACGCCCGGCGCCTTCCAGTACGGCGAGGCGGTGACCTTCCTGCGCGGGCGGCTGCCGGCCGACGCGATCCTCTGCAACGGGGCGGGCAACTTCGCCACCTGGATCCACCGCTACTACCGGTTCCGGGATTTCCGCACCCAGCTCGCGCCGACCTCGGGCTCGATGGGCTACGGCGTGCCCGCCGCGATCATGGCCAAGCGCACGCACCCCGAGCGCATCGTGGTCGCGCTCGCGGGCGACGGCGACCTGCTGATGACCGGCCAGGAGTTCGCGACCGCCGTGCAATACGCGATCCCGGTCGTCGTCGTGGTGCTCGACAACGGCATGTACGGCACCATCCGCATGCATCAGGAGCGCGAATATCCCGGCCGCGTCTCCGGCACGCGGCTGCGCAACCCGGATTTCGCGGCGCTGGCCCGCGCCTATGGCGGCCACGGCGAGCGCGTGGAGCGGACGGAGGACTTCGCGCCGGCCTTCGAGCGGGCGCTCGCCTCCGGGCTGCCGGCGATGCTGCACTGCCTCGTCGACCCGCAGGCGCTGACGCCGACCCAGACGCTCGACGCGATCCGCGCCGGCGCGGTCGCGCAAGGCAAGCGCAAAGGCACGGGTCCCGACACGGGCAGCGAGGGCCCGGACGACGTTTGACGCGCCGTCCGCCGGGGGCCGCATCGTCAGAAGATCGAGATCAGCAGGATGCCGGCCACCATCAGCGCGGCGCCGCCGAGCCGCGCCGGGCCGGCCTTGACCTGCTTCATGCCGACCCAGCCGAAATGATCGAGCGCCACCGAGGTCAGCAGGTTGGCGGTGATCAAGAGGCCGTTGAAGGCGCCGGCGCCGACCGTGTCGACGAACAGCAGGCCGCCGAACACCGCCACCGCGCCGGTGATGCCGGCGAGCGGCATCCACCAGCGCACGCCCTTCACGTCCTCGCGGGTCGGGAGCGGCGTCGGCCGCACCAGGAACACCAGCGCGAACACGAAGACGACGGGCAGGAACGAGACGGTCGCCGCGAGCCAGGGGTTCACCAGGGCGCCGCGCAGCTGGGAGTTCCACACCACGCCCACCGCCTGCAGGATGCCCGCGACGACGATGAACGGGTAGAGCAGCTTCGGGTTGAGGCCGTGGCCCTCGTCCTTCTCCCCGCCCGTGTCGGCGGTGGTGCGGGCGATGAAGAAGACGCCGACGGCCATCAGCAGGCCGCCGAGCCACGGCATCGGCTTGAAGCCGCCGCCCTGCAGCCCGAACAGGCCGAACGCATCCATCGCCAGCGAGGCCAGGATGTTGGCCGTCAGCGTCAGGCCGTTGAACGGCCCGGCGCCGACCTTGTCGATGAAGGCGAGGCCGCCGAACACCGCGACCGCGCCCGCGACGCCGCCGAGCGGGGCGTACCAGGGCATCTTGCCCAGCGTCTCCAGGGTCGGGAGCGGCACCGGCATGATGAAGAACAACGTCGCGAACACGAACACGATCGGGGCGAACGACACCGTCGCCGCCAGCCACGGGTTCACCAGCCGCCCCCGCAGCTGGGCGTTCATGGAGTTGCCGAGCGCCTGCAGGGCGCCGGCGACGAGGATGAAGGGATAGAGCAGGGCGGCGTTCACGGGGGGATCTCCGATCCGAAGGGCTGAGGGCTTGGCCGAGGCGTCAGACGAGGAGCAGGCCGGCGAGCGCCAGCGCCAGCGCCGGCGGCATCACCAGCAGGCCGAGCTTGAGGAAGCGCCAGAAGCCGACATCCTCGCCCTCGCGCCGGATCGCGGTGAGCCAGAGGATCGTGGCGAGCGAGCCGGTGACCGAGAGGTTCGGCCCCAGGTCGACGCCGATCAGGATCGCGGCGGCGATGGTCTTCGAGACGGCCGCGGCGTGCACCGCGGCGCCGGCGAGGAGGCCCGCCGGCAGGTTGTTGACGAGGTTGGAGCCGACGGCGACGACGACGCCCGAGCCCCAGGCGGTGCCGGCCGGGTCGGCCTGGGCGTAGGCCTTGAGCTGGTCGGCGATCATCTTGAGCACGCCGGACTTCTCCAGCGCCTCGACCAGGACGAACAGGCCGGCGACCAGCGGCAGCACGCTCCACGACACGTCCTTCACCACCGCGACGAGGCCGCTGCGCTTGATCGCGAGGACGACGAGGGTGGTGGCCAGCCCCGCGATGAAGGTCGGCAGGCCGAGCTCGATCCCGGCCGCCGACGACCCGATCAGCGCGGCCGCGGTGGCGACGATGCCGGCGCCCGCGACCTTGCCGCCGAGCCCGAGCGACGCGGCCTCGACGTCGGTCGCGATCGCCTGGCGCTTCAGCGTGCCGTTCTGCGTGACGCGAAGGACGAGGTAGGTGGCGACGATGGCCAGCACCGAGGGCAGGCCGAAGGTCGCGAGCCATTCCCCCAGCGGCGGCATGTGGTCGGCGAACACGACGAGGTTGGCCGGGTTCGAGATCGGCAGCACGAAGCTCGCCGCGTTGGCGATGAAGGCGCAGATGAACAGGTAGGGCAGCGGGTTCTCGACCTTCGCCGCCTTGGTCGCGGCGTAGACGGCCGGCGTCAGCACCACGGCGCAGGCGTCGTTCGAGAGGAACACCGTCACCACCGTGCCGACGACGTAGACCAGCAGGAACAGCCGCGTGGCCGAGCCCTTGGCCATCCGCACCGCGATCGTCGCGAGCCAGTCGAACAGGCCCTCCTTCCGCGCGATCTCGGCGAGCAGCATCATGCCGATGAGGAACAGGTAGACGTCGGCCCCCTTGGCGACGCCGTCGAGCGCGTCGTGCCACGGCAGCAGCCCGAGGACGACGAGGAGGACGGCCCCGAGCGCCGCCCAGATCGCCTCCGGCCATCCGAACGGCCGCAGGATCACGCCGAGCGTCGCGGCGCCCGCGATCCCCCAGGTCGCGAGGTTGGGTGTCATGGCCAGTCCAGCGATCACGTCTTGCATCCCCCGGCGCCCCGCGGGGCGCGTCTCGTCCTGAAATCCTGGGTCAGGCGCTCACCACTTGCGCCCGGCCCGGTTGGGCCCGAGCTGGTCGCCGCGCACGCCCTTCTGGAGCGAGCGGCCGACATTCGGCACGTCGCTGCCGGGCTTGCCCGGGATCGCGGGCACGAAGCCGGGCTCGTCGAAGGCGACGACCGGCTCGATCACGTCGGTGTCGACGAAGTCGGGCCCGTGGCCGGACCAGTCCTCGTGCACCGCCTCGACCTGGATGCTGCGCGCGTCCCGCGGCCAGGCCAGCCACGCCGCGTAGGTGCGCCCGCCCGCGTGCGCCATGCGGACCCATGGCCCTGTCCCGACGCGGGCATGCACGTAGCGCGGCGGCGCGTCGGAGAGCACCACGGCGCGGACCGCGATCCGCCCGCGCGCGTCGGCGACCATGCCGGAGGTCTCGGGCGTCGCCGGCCGCGCGGCGACGCGCCGGTCGGCCGGGCTGGTGATCAGCACGAACGGCCACGGGCGGTCGAGCGCCTTGAAGCGCCAGCTCGTGACCGGGCCGTCGATCGCCGCGACCGCGTAGCCGACCGAGCCGTCCTCGTTCTGCCCGACCGAGCGCGCCGCGGCGTAGAGGGTGCGCCCGTCATGGGCGAGCTCGTTGTAGTGGGTATGGCCCATCTCCACGAGGCGCACGCCCGTGGCCCGGAACAGGCCGGCGACGTCGAGGCGGTCGTCGGGCTCGCGCAGGTCGTCGGGGTAGGCGTGCATGAACACCGCGACGGGAACGCCGTCCTCGGCCGCCTGGGTCAGCGCCGCGCTCAGCCACTGCGTCTGGTCGGGCCCCAGGCGGAAATCGAGGCCGATGCCCTTCCGGCCGTAGCCCGGGCTGACGATGTCGACGAACAGGCAGCGGACGCCCTGAAAATTCTCGCACGCGCAGTAATGCGGGATCTCGGCCGGCGGCCAGGTCTCCTCGGGCGACCCCACCGGCGGCTGGTCCAGCGTCCACACCGTCGGAGCCGGCAGGCCCCGCGACGCGACCAGGCCGGCGTGGAACGCCTGGAAGTCGGCCATCGCCCCCTGCTGCCGGTCGTGGTCGCCGGGAATCAGGCGCACCGGCAGGTGCGGATGCCGGGCGAGGGCGTCGGCGAGGATCGCGTACTCGCAGGCCCAGCCGTTCTCGGCGAGGTCGCCGGGCAGGTAGACGAAGTCGAGCAGGTGCTGCGGCGCGATCATTGCGATCTGGTCGAGGATCGCGCGGAAGTCGGCGGCGTTGCGCGTGTCGGGCTTCGTCAGGTGCAGGTCGCCGACGTGCAGGAACACCAGCGGTTCGGCGGTCGGCGTCCCGCGCTCGGCGGCGGTCGGCATGGAGGCGTCGGACATTGCGGGTGGGTCCGTCCGATCAAGCGGTCGCGGGCATCGCGGCCGGCAGGCCGCCGTCCGGGCGGCCTCCGATCGCGGTCGCGTCGCGGGTCTCGGGCATCAGCGCGAGGTAGAGGACGAAGCCGAGCCCGGCGGTCGCCGCCAGCGCCAGGAACGCGGCCGAGTAGCCCGCCGAGACGATGATCAGCCCGGCGAAGGTGGCGCTGAACGCGGCACCGAGCCCCTGCGCCGTCGCCACCGCCCCCTGCGCGGCGTTGAAGCGGCCGCCGCCGCGGGTGAGGTCGGCCACCACCACCGGGAACAGCGCGCCGTAGACGCCAGCACCGACGCCGTCGAGCAGCTGGACGCCGACGAGCCAGAACGGGTTGTCCGACAGCGTGTAGAGCACGCCGCGCAGGGCCAGAACGCCGAAGGCCGCGAGGAAGATCGGCTTGCGCCCGATCGCGTCGGCCTTGGCGCCGACGAACATCGCCACCGGCACCATCACGCATTGCGCGGCGACGATGCAGACCGCGATCAGCGAGGTCGCGTGGTCCTTGCCCGACAGGTGCGTCAGCAGCTGCCCGACCGAGGTCAGCATCGCCGCGTTCGAGAGGTGGAACAGCGCGCACAGGCCGGCGAACAGCACCAGCGGCTTGTTCTTCAGCAGGGTGGCGAAGCCCGACGGCGCGTCCTCCTCGGCGACGTCCTGTTCCTTGGTCATGCCGCGGGCGAGGTCGTCGTCGATGGCTCGCGCCGGCACCAACAGCATCGCGCCGATGGAGCAGACGGCGAGCGCCCCCATCAGCCAGAACACCACGACGGGCCCGAAGAAGTAGGCGAGCCCGCCGGCGAGCGCGGCGGAGACGGCGTTGCCGGCGTGGTTGAAGCCCTCGTTGCGGCCGATCCGCCGCGAGAACATCTTGGGGCCGACGATCCCGAGGGTGATGGCGGCGAGCGCCGGCGGGAAGATCGCCCCGGCGACGCCGGCGACCGACTGCGTCGCGGCGACGAGGTAGAAGTTGCCGATGAACGGCAGCGCGAGGCAGCTCGCCGTCACCGCCAGGGCGGCGGCGATCACCACGGCGCGCTTGGCGTTGGTGCCGTCGATCAGCATCCCGGCCGGCGTCTGCGCGATCAGCCCGGCGATGCCCGCGATCGTCATGATCAGGCCCGTCGTCGCCTCGTTCCAGCCCTGGTCGGGCCCGCGCACGGCGATCAGGTAGATCGCGAGATAGGGCCCGAGGCCGTCGCGCACGTCGGCGAGGAAGAAGTTGAGGGCGTCGAGCCCGCGCAGGGTCTTCGCCGACGGCATCGAACCGGCCGTGCCGTCCCTCGCCCCCGCCTGTGTCGTGCTCACGTCGTCGCCCTCGCTGGTCGGGTGGCCGGGCGGATCGCCTCCGCTCGGCCGGGTGCTCAAGTCGTTGATCGCGCCTGTGTTCCGCCGCCCGGCTGCGATCAGGCCGCCTCGGCCGCCGCCGGCTTCGGCTTGCGGACGGTGCCGTCGTGGTCGACGTGCAGCCGGACGGCCTGCCCGTCCTTCTCGGCCGGCACGTCGAAGTGCTTCGGCCGCCGCTCCGGCTCGCCGGTCACGCGGTAGCCGGCGGCCTCCGCGGCGGCGATCGCCGCGGCCGGATCCGCATCCGAACCCGCAGCCTTCGCCGGCCACGTCACCGCGTGCACCGTGCCGTCGGCGGCGGTGAGGCGCGCGACCTTGATCTCCGACGGCTTGCGCTCGCCCTCCACCGTCACGGCATCGCCGACGCGGAGCGCGATGCCCTCGGCCCCCTTCGACCCGAGGTCGGCGAGGTGTCGCCCGTCGGCGCCTTCGATGGCGAAGCGGTCCCCGAAGATGGCCCAGACGGTTCCGGTGGCGTTCGTCGTCGTCATGATCGTCTCTCTGAGGGGTGGTGGGTCGGTCAGCGCGGCGGCGCGGCGTCCGGCGGCGGCGGAGGGGCGTCCGGCGGCGGGGGCCGCCCCGGATCGATCTCGGTCATCGCGCCGGTGGCGGCGGCGATGGCGTGCGCCTCGATCACGGTGCCCAGCGCGCTGCGGGCGAGAACCCCGCGGACGGTCAGGGCGCGCCCGGCCCGGAGCTCGGCGTTCCAGCGTTCGGCCTCGCGCGGCGGCATCCGCACCTGCGTGCCGTCCGCGAGCAGCACCCCGTTGATCTCGCCGCGCTTGCCGTGCAGCGGCATGGCCACGCGCCCGGTCACCGTCGTCTCGCTGCGGTCGCGCCCGGGCGGCCCGAGGTCGATCACCGTCGCCCCGGTCGCGTCGTTGCGGATCATCGTCCCGTCGACCAGCGGCAGCGCGCGGGCCTTCAGTCCGTGGATGGTGACGCATCCCCGGGGCGCACCGCGAAGGCCAG
>NZ_JAKSXU010000201.1:0-31289 GCF_022829325.1 Methylobacterium sp. J-092
ATACCATCAACCTGCAGGCCGACAGCAACGAGACCATCGGCATCACGGGCCAAGGGCTGACCGTGACCGGAGACGCCGGCAACGACGTGGTCAACCTCAATGCCGACACCGCGGCCACGGTTTCGGGCGGCGGCTACGTCGGCCTCTGCGGCAACGGCGCGACCCTCAAGACCGACGCCGATCAGGCCTTCACCATCAACACCGCCCCGAACGTCAAGAACGACACCATCTACGCCGACAACTCGACCATCAACCTCGCCCCGGGCTGGTCTGGCAGCATCTACGGCCTGGGCCTGACCATCAACATGAGCCCCGACAGCGGCTCGGACGTCACGGTCTACGGCTTCGACGATCAGGTCACCGGCAGCCGGGGCGACACCCTGCAGGCCGACGCCTACGATCCGAACGACACCAGCGACCCCTACGCGCCTTACGAGCCCGGCGATCCGGAGCCCGGAACGCCTTTCGATCCCGGTGATTTCAACCCGTTTGATCCCCTGGATCCCTACGATGACGAACGCGTCGCGACGACGTCGACCAAATCCCCGCCTGCCGCTCCGAGCGCGACCGCGGCGCACGACATCCCCAGCATGCAGGCAGGCGCTTCCGCCACCCTCGCGAGCGATGCACCCTCCGCGATCGACTCCTCGAGCCACATTGCGACGCAGGTGTCGCAACTCGTTTCAGTGATGGCGGCCTTCGGTGGGAGCTCGGCCGGCATTACCAACCTGACGACCGCCACGTCGACGGCGAACACGACGCTGACCGCCGATCCGAGCCAGGCCACGCACGCGTTCCGCCACGCAGCCTGACATCTCCCCGGTCCGGGGGGGGCGCCCCCGGACCTCACGGGGGTGAGGACGGGCCCGACGGCGAGCGCGGCATCGTCCAGCAGACGGCCCCGTTCCGGTCCGCCTGCGCGCCAGGATGGTCGATCATGGCCCCGTCCCTGCGCGTATGGTCCCCATCGGAAGTTCGGTCGCGCATTGTGGACCGATGCCTTCGTGTGGAGGATGTCCACACGGAGGCTCTCGCTGGGCCGAGGTCCCAAGCCTCCCCCACTCGGTCGCGGACTCATAAAGCTCGCAGCCTGACCCGGACGGCAGCGCGTTTGACGCTGGCGAGGGAGTTGTCGGGATCCGTGTCGTAGCGCGTGGCGACGGCGCGGGCGTGCTTGATCTTGCCGAGGAAGCGCTCGACCCGGTTGCGGTACTCCTACGGGAACGGGCTGAAGGCCAGGACCTGCTTGCGGTTGGGCATCGGCACCGACCGTCACGAGGACCGGTCGGGCACCGATATGGAGCATGACCCGCGTCCCCTTCACGCGCGCAGCGAGATCCCGCGGTGGACGCTGCCGCAGGTGATCGGTCCCGGTCTTCGGATCCTTCCAGGGACGGGCCATGCGAAGCGCCCTGTGTGAGACCGCTGTGCGAGAGTCAGCAGTCCCTAAGTCCTTGTCAAACCATAACGTCTTGCGCGGAAAGGCGAAAGGCTGGTGCCGGTGGAGAGGATCGAACTCCCGACCTTCGGTTTACAAAACCGCTGCACTACCGCTGTGCTACACCGGCGGGCATTCCGAAACCCTTGACAGACTTGAGGGTTCTGGCGCGTCAGGGGCGTCTTTGACTACGTTTGACGGCGCTTCGTCAAGGCACGGGATGCGGCGCGGTCCCCGTCGCGATCCACCCCGCCCGCCGGCCGCGACGCGCGACTCGTCGTCGACTCCCCGTTCGTCGAAGCCCGCACATCGCTCGTTGCCGGACCGTCGGTCGCGGCGGCTGGCCGGAACAGTGCCCTGCGTGCCGCGATTGGTCCGTCGCCGCGACGAGGAACGGAGGGCGCGATGCCGAAACGGAACAGCAAGGCGTGGGCGCTCGGCGTGACGGCTGCGGCCCTCGCCTGGAGCGGCGCCGCCCTCGCGCTCTCGGGCGCGGCCCCGACGCCGCCGGGCGGGCAGCTCCCGGCGACGGCACCCGGGGGCACCGAGGGCATCGCCGGCCCGCGCAACGTGGATGAGGCGATCCGCAGCGGGAATGCCTACGCGGTCCGACCCGATGGCTCTCGCAAGGTCCACCGGCGACAGCCGAGCGTCGATCCCTCCCGTCGATAGCCGGGTGGCCGACCGGCCTCGTGGTTCCGGTGGCGGTCGGCGATCCCGACGGTTGCCCCGGGGCGCCTCCGTCGGCGGAGCACTCGACGACGGAATGGAACTTGGCGAGGGAGCAGAGCTTGGCGAGGGAGCAGGGAACGAGGGCGCTGCTCGCCGCTTTGCCCGCCGACACATCCTGGGAGCGAGACGATGAGCGACGCCGACACCCCGCGACCGGGCGACGATCCGGCGCCGATCGGAGACCCGTCGCCGGGCCCCCAGGAGCCGACCGGCGATCCGATGCCCGACCTCGGCCCGGTGCCGCCGATGGACGACGCGGCCGCGATCGCGCAGACCGAGGAGCAGCCGAGCTAGCGGCTCTCAGTCGACCCGCTTCCGGTATCGGTTGCCGGTCGCGTCGGTGAGGATGATCGCGGCCGTGGTCGCGGGATCGGCCGCGATGGCGGCCGGCGCGGGAATGGCGTCGGCGCGGCGCATCGATTGCGCCTGATCCATCGCAACGACGCCGAGCGCCGCCACGGTGATCGCGGACCACAATCCGGCTACGGCAACGGTGGGGATCTTCGGCACGCTGGAACCCTTACGATGGATCGTAGGATGCCGGTGATCGGTTAATGAGGCCGATCCACGGCGGGCGCTCAGTCCAAAAAGACGCGGACCCCGTCGGTGTTGAGGATGTCGCGCTGGTCGGCGCACCAGCGCTCGGCGCCGACCTCCGCGATCTCCCGGGCGAGGCGCTGCCCTTCCTCGTCGATCGCGGCCTGCGCCTGCCGGTGGCCGATCGCCTTGTCGAGGGTGGGACGAACCGTCCGGAGCAGCCCGTCCGACACCGTGTCGTCGATCGTGTAGGTCTTCCGGCAGTACAGCGTGATGCCGGCCTGCGCCCCGACGATGCGCACCATCCCCTGGACCATCTCGGCCTCCTCCTCGGCCGGGGACGGCGCGGCGAGACAGGGGCCGGCGCAGAGGATCAGGGCGAAGGCAACGCGTGCGTAGGTCATCGGCGGATCCATGGCCGACGACCCTCCCTCGGCGTCGCGGCAACGTCTCAACACCCGAGGGCAACGCTCGGCTCCGTCGGCCGCTTGCGCGAGCGCCGTGACCCGACTCCGCGCGCGCCGCCGGCCGAGGCGTCCCTTGCGTCGCGGCGGGGCCCGGCCGTGGATCGTCGGCCGGGCCCGGGCGGCGTATCAGAAGCGATAGGTGAAGTTGCCCTTCGCCGCATGGTCCTCGGCGCGGGACCCGACCTGCCCGGTATAGGCGATGCCGATCGTGGCGTTGGCCGAGACCCGCAGGTCGAGCCCGGCCTCGGCGACGAGGGCGTCGCGGTCGATCGGGATGCCGGCGGTCAGGAAGCTCGGTCCGGTGCCGAAGGCGAGCAGCGCCTTGGGCACGACGTCGCCGAAGGCGCGGCGGTAGCCGATCAGGCCATGGGCCGAGACCGGCGTCCCGAACCCGAGGTCGAGGCTCGTCTGCGCCCGGACGCCGGCGGTGGCCGCCCCGAGGTCGTAATCGCGGGCGAAGCTCGTGAGCGCCGCGAGGCCCCCGGTCTCCACGAAGCGGTCGCGCCCGATCGAGACGTAGGCGCCCCCGACGAACGGCTCGATGTAGCTGAGAGCCTGGACCGCCGGCGCGACGGGATCCTTCGAGACCAGCGCCGAGCGGCCCTCGCCGAGGAAGATCCGGTAGCCGATCTCGCCGAAACCCTGGATCGTCGAGCCCCCGGTGCGGGCGCTCGGCGTGTCGGTCAGCCCGGCGAACAGAGCGGTGCGGCGCGTGCGCGCCGAATTGTCGGCGTAGACCGCACCCAGCCGCAGCGCGACCGGGCCGAGCTCGTAGCCGCCGTAGACGCCGCCGAAGCCGCTCTCGATCGTCGCCGATTGCAGGCGGCCGGCCGTGTCGAGGCTGGTCGTGGTGTAGCCGCCGGCCACGCCGACCCGGATGCCGTTCTGAAGGCGCACGTCGCCGCCGAGCACGAAGCCCGAGGTCTGGCGGTTGAGCCCGGCGGCGTTGCCGTCGGTCCGCGCCTGCCCGAAGGCGCCGAAGCCCTGGCCCCAGAACCCGGCGACCCGCGGATCGATCACCTGCATCGGCACCGGCGACGGCGCGACGCGGCGCCCCGGCAGGTCCGCCGTGTAGGTGGCGGGCAGGGTGCCGTAGCTCAGGCTCTCGGGCGCCCCGGGGGTGGAGCCCCAGCGCATCCGGTCGAGGATCGCCTCGCGGACGAAGAACGCGGTCTCGAACTCGGCCGAGACCGTGCTCGCGTGGATGTCGCCGGCCAGCGACCCGAAGGCGCTGCGCGCCGCCTCCGGGTTTGTGGTCACGAGGATGGTCTCGTAGAGGCGGTTGCCGGCGCCGAGGCCTTCGATGCCGGCACCGACCGCGGACTGGTTGCGCGTCGTGCCGACCGAGGCGAAGGTCGTCGCGTTGCGCGACACCGAAAGGTCGACGGCGTTGGCGCCGTAGGCGAGGTCGGTCCCGATGAAGGTGTAGCTCGGGGTCGCGAGGTCGAAGCGCCCGGCGACGCCGCCGGCCGCGGTCAGGATGGTGTAGCGCTGCCCGAGCAGGCTCCGGGCTTCGGCCGCGCTGAGCGGCGCGGCGGCGTTCTCCAGCGACACCGAGACGGTGCCGCCGGCGATCTGCGCCGTGCCGGCCGCCGCGATCCGGTCGCTGCGCCCGCCCGGCGCGACCTCGACGGCGTAGAGCGAGCCGGCCGCGAAGGTCGCGTTGCCGGCGACCGTCAGCGTCCCGATGCTGTTGCCCGGCGCGACCGTTCCGCCGCCGCGGACGTTGAGGGCGCCGACGCTGCCGCCGCCGCCGAGGGTGCCGCCCGCGTTGACGTTGGCCGTCGAGGTGATGGAGCCGTTGACCGCGAGGAGGCCGCCGTTCACCTCGGTGGTGCCGGTATAGGTGCTGGCCCCGGTCAGCTCGAGCACGCCGCCGCCGGACTTCGTCAGGCCGCCCTGGTAGGTGCGCGCGAGAAAGGCCTGGTCGCGGGCGACCCGCCATCCGTACTCGGCCTGCTCGTCGGGCGTCGCCGTCGCGGGCAGCCCGTTCGTCCAGCCGCGCGCCGCCTTCGTCTGCTCCCAGGCCGCGTGCTCGGCGCTGTCCTCGACGAAGCGCTGGCGCAGGGCCGCGTCGGAGATGTTGTTCGACCAGGTGTCGGCGACGCCGGCGCCGAGGTTGGCGTCGAAGCGGCCGAGGAACTCGCCCGGGCCGTTCATCGCGCGGCCGAGGTCGATCTTGCCCCAGCCGAAGACCTCGTTCGGCACGTCGGCGGGGCCGGTCCCGAGATGGGTGGCGGTGGTCAGCAGCACGTCGCGCGCCTGCTCGTTGGTCATGTAGGCGTAGCGCTCCATCACCAGCGCCAGGGCGCCGGAGACGTGCGGGGCCGACATCGAGGTGCCGCTCTTCACCCCGTAGCCGGCCTCGCCGGTCGTGAGGTTGACCACCGTCGAGGTGATGCTGCGGCCGGGCGCGGCGATGCACCAGTACTTGGCGACGCCGCAGCGGTTGAACTGGGTCTGGTCGGCGGCATTCAGGCCCGACGCGGCGATCCAGTCCTTCTCGAGGTCCGGCTGGAAGTAGGGCAGCGCCGCGCGGATGGTCGGGTTGTTGACCCCGGCGTTTCCGGCGGCGACGACCTGGATCACGCCGGCGCGGCCCGCATCCGCGATGGCGTTGAGCCAGCTGAGCTGGCGCGTGAAGGGGGCGTAGGCGGCCGTGAGGCCGGCCAGCGTGTTGTAGTTGTCGCGCGGCGGCGGGCTGCCCCAGCTGCTGTTGATCAGCCGTGCGCCCTGCGCGACGAGGTTGCCGTAGGCGCCCTTGAAGTAGGCGTAGTCCGCGTTCGGGCCGTAGATCGACGAGTCGGTGCCGTTGGTGTTGGTCGCGATCAGCTGGGCGCCGAAGGCGACGCCGTGGGTGCCGGTGCCGTCGCGGTTGGCGACGATGGTGCCGTCGACGTGGGTGCCGTGGTCGTCGTTGACGCCGCGCACCCAGGTGCCGGGCACCGAATAGGGCTGGCCGGCGGTGAAGAAGTCCGAGCGCGTCGTGCCGCTGTCGTAGCGGAAGCTGCTCGAGGAATAGCTGCCGGTGTTGGTGATCGCCCGAGCGCGACCGGCGAATTCCGGATGCGTCCCGAGGAACCCCGAATCCACCGAGCCGACCAGGACGCCCCTGCCGGTGATGCCGCGGGCATAGGCTTGGTCGGCGTTCATCGAGGCCTTGCCGTAATCGGCGAGGTATTCCGGGGTGCGCCAGCTTGCCGGGTCGCCGACGCGACCGGGATCCTGGTAGTCGGCCGACTGCGCCGGAGCCGCCGGGGAAACCGTCGCGCACAGGGCATAGGTCAGGCCTGCGACGCCGAGCGCGCGCGGACGAAAGATCAGGGGCATGGATGTCACCGTATTCGAGTGAAGAACTACGGCCGATGGCGGCACGCGAAGGTGCGTGTTCTTTCCGAAGAATGCGATCGACGCATTCCTTCGGGCATTCACGATGTCTTGTCGATGCGCATCGTTCTTGAACTCAGTAACGTATGAGCCTCACGTTTCCGTGACTCAAGCTGGAAACGAATGGAAATCCCGATCGCTCGGGATTGTGGCCGGGCGGCAACATTCGCGCTGTGGAGGAGCGCCCTGCCGGCCCGGCGGGTCGGCGCGGCGACGGCCGGCGGAGGGTGCCGCGACCCAGGGACCCAGCGCCCTGGCGGGAAGCGGCGAAGAGCTTATTTGCGGCCTCACGGAACGATCGTTCCCGGATGCCGCGATCCGCGGACGCGTCCGGACACGCCGGTCCGTCGTGCGTGTCCCGAGGGTCCGGCGTCCGGTTCGTCGAGGGCAAGCACGTCGAAGCAAGATCCGGAGCGCCCTGTCCGACACGGTCGGATCGCGCTCCGCGGTCGGGGAGAGGTGCAGACCCAGCCGATGTCAGAGACCGATCCGGAAGCTAACCGCTTTTCCGCCCGCGCCAGCCGCTACGCCCGCGTCGGCGCCAATGTCGGCGGCGTCGCCGCGCGGATGGCGGGCGCACGCCTGTTCGGCAAGGAGGGCACCACCAACGCGGCGGCGCTCGCCCAGGCGCTCGGCGGCCTCAAGGGCCCGATCATGAAGGTGGCGCAGCTGCTCGCCACCGTGCCCGACCTGCTGCCGCCCGAATACGCGGCCGAGCTGCAGAAGCTGCAATCGGATGCGCCGCCGATGGGCGCGGCCTTCGTCAAGCGCCGGATGCAGGCCGAGCTCGGGGTCGGCTGGCAGGCGCGGTTCGAGCGCTTCGACCTGAAGCCCGCCGCCGCCGCCTCGCTCGGCCAGGTCCATCGCGCCACCGCGCTCGACGGCACGGCGCTCGCCTGCAAGCTGCAGTACCCGGACATGCAGTCGGCGGTGGAAGCCGACCTGAAGCAGCTCGAGGTCGCCTTCGCCCTGCACCGGCGGATGAATTCCTGGCTCGACACCCGCGAGATCGCCAAGGAGATCGGCGCCCGGGTGCGGGAGGAGCTCGACTACGCCCGCGAGGCCAAGCACGGCGCGCTCTACGGCGCCGTGCTCAAGGACATCGCGCAGGTGCGCGTGCCGGCGATCCACGAGGACCTCTCGACCAAGCGCCTGCTCACGCTCGGCTGGCTCGACGGCGAGCGCATCCTGAGCTTCACCGAGTCGCCGGTCGAGATCCGCAACCGCATCGCCCAGGCGATGTTCAAGGCGTGGTGGCACCCGTTCAGCCGCGCCGCGGTGATCCATGGCGACCCGCATCTCGGCAACTACACCGTGTTCTCGGAGGGCGGCGCGGGGGACCGGGAGCCGCAGGGCATCAACCTGCTCGATTACGGCTGCGTGCGGATCTTCCATCCGCGCTTCGTCGGCGGCGTGGTCGACCTCTACCGCGGCCTCCTCACCGACGACATGGCCCGGATCGTCCACGCCTACGAGGTCTGGGGCTTCAAGGACCTCGACAAGGAGAAGATCGAGATCCTCAACATCTGGGCGCGGTTCATCTACGGGCCGCTGCTGGAGGACCGCACCCGCACCGTCGCCGACGGGGTGAAGCCGGGCGAATACGGCCGGCGCCAGGCCTTCGAGGTGCACCAGGCCCTCAAGGCGCGGGGCCCGGTGACGGTGCCGCAGGAATTCGTGTTCATGGACCGGGCCGCCGTCGGCCTGGGCGCGGTGTTCCTGCACCTCAAGTCCGAGCTGAACTACCACCGCCTGTTCGAGGCCGAGATCGAGCGCTTCAGCCTCGACGCCCTCGCCGCGCGGCAGGCCGAGGCGCTCGGCGCGGTGGGGCTGGCCCTGCCGGCCTGACCGGGGCGGCGGGCCGCGGAGGCGGCCTTCGCCGGCTCACGATCGCGTGTTCGGCGGGTGTTTTGTGCGCAAGTGAATTGAGGCCCAAGCGAAGCCGTGCGATGCCGGTTGCGGCCGATTGCGGCAGCAATAAGCTTGGGCTAAACCCGCACCCATCGAGAGTGGTAGCGTCGAGGACGAGCGCACGATGGCCGATACGAAGGGCGTTTCCGGGGTGGCCTACAGCCCCGCGATGGACGCGAAGACGCACGAGCAGACCTATCGGGGATTCGTCCGCTTCGTCGAGATCGCCACCGGGGTGGTGATCTGCTGGGTGCTCGCGCTGGCGGTCGGCGGCATCCGCGAGGCGTGGCTCACGGCGATCCTCGGCGTCGTCCTGTCGAGTGCGGCCGGCGCGCTCGGCGCCTTCGCTCCGAACATCGGCTGGCGCGCGCCTTGCGTCGTGGCCATCCTGATGGCGCTCTACCTCGCCTTCGCCTGAACGCTCGTCCTCTCCCTGAGCCTGGGACGGTCCGCGCCCCGCGCCCGGGCCTGCCATTACAATCGTAACGCTTCCGTCAGTCCGTCCGTTCAACCCGCCTCGAAAAGCCGTTCCATTTCGCGCATTCGGGAGCGGTCCATCGAGGGGAAATCCTGAATGCGCATCGCTGTCCTGTCGGAGACCGATTCCGCGGAACCGCGGGTCGCGGCGGTGCCCGAGACGGTCAAGAAGTTCCTGGCGCTCGGCGCGGACGTGACCGTGCAGTCGGGCGCCGGGCTGAAGGCCGGCATGCCGGATTCCGAGTACGAGGCCGTCGGCGCCTCGGTCGCGGCCTCGGCCGAGGAGGCCGCCCGCGACGCCGACCTGATCCTCAAGGTCCGCCGCCCCGCCGCCGACGAGCTGAAGCTCCTGAAGCGGGGCGCCGTGGTCGTCGCGATCATGGACCCCTACGGCCGCGAGGCCGAGCTGCAGGCGATGGCCGAGGCCGGCGTCGACGGCTTCGCCATGGAACTGATGCCGCGCATCACCCGTGCGCAGGTGATGGACGTGCTCTCGAGCCAGGCCAACCTCGCCGGCTACCGTTCGGTGGTCGACGGTGCCTCCGAGTACGGCCGCGCCATGCCGATGATGATGACGGCGGCCGGCACCGTGCCCGCCGCCCGCGTGTTCGTGATGGGCGTCGGCGTCGCCGGGCTGCAGGCGATCGCCACGGCGCGCCGCATGGGCGCGGTCGTCACCGCCACCGACGTGCGCCCCGCCACCAAGGAGCAGGTCGAGTCGCTCGGCGCGAAGTTCGTCGCCGTCGAGGACGACGAGTTCAAGCAGGCCGAGACCAAGGGCGGCTACGCCAAGGAGATGTCGGCCGAGTACCAGAAGAAGCAGGCCGAGCTGGTCGCGACCCACATCGCCAAGCAGGACATCGTCATCACCACGGCGCTGATCCCCGGGCGCCCGGCGCCGAAGCTCGTCTCGGCGGCGATGGTCGCCTCGATGAAGCCCGGCTCGGTGCTGGTCGACCTCGCGGTCGAGCGCGGCGGCAACGTCGAGGGCGCCAAGCCCGGCGAGGTCGTGGTGAACGATCGCGGCGTGAAGATCGTCGGCCACCTCAACGTCGCCGGCCGCCTCGCGGCGAGCGCCTCGGCGCTCTACGCGCGCAACCTCTACGCCTTCGTCGAGACCCTGGTCGACAAGGAGTCGAAGGCTCTGGCGATCAAGTGGGACGACGAGCTCGTCAAGGCCACGAACCTGACCCACGACGGCGCCGTCGTGCACCCGTCCTTCCAGCCGAAGGCCGACGCGGCGGTCGCCGACCGCCCGCAGGACGCGCCGCAATCCGAGCAGGCCTCGGTCGGTCTGTCGAAGACCGGGGTGTCGCAGTCACCCAGCACACAGGCAACGGGCGCGGCGTAGGCCGGTCGCGAGGAGCATAACGATGGCCAACATCCCCCCCGATCAGGCGGTCGACCAGACCCGCGTCCTCGCCGACACCGCGCGCTCGGCCGCCGCCGCCGCGCGCAACGCCGCCGACCAGGCCCAGGCCATCGCCGACGGCGTCGGCCACGGTCTCAGCGCCGTGACCCACGGCGCGGTCGACGCCACCGTGTTCCAGCTCGCGATCTTCGTGCTCGCGATCTTCGTCGGCTACTACGTGGTGTGGTCGGTGACCCCGGCGCTGCACACGCCGCTGATGTCGGTCACCAACGCGATCTCGTCGGTGATCATCGTCGGCGCGATCCTGGCCGCCGGCGTGCCCCTGATCGAGAAGGGCACCGGCTGGGCCCGCGCTTTCGGGTTCATCGGCATCGTGCTGGCGAGCGTGAACATCTTCGGCGGCTTCCTGGTGACCCAGCGCATGCTCGCCATGTACAAGAAGAAGGCCTGAGACATGTCCCAGAACGTCTCCGCCCTTCTCTACATCGTCTCGGGCGTCCTGTTCATCATGGCGCTGCGGGGGCTCTCGCACCCGACGACGTCGCGGCAGGGCAACCTCTACGGCATGATCGGCATGGCGCTCGCCGTGCTCACCACCCTGGTCGGCCATCCGCCGGCCGGCGCGGCCGCCTGGCTCCTCGTCTTCCTCGGGCTCGCCATCGGCGGCGGCGCGGGTGCGGTCATCGCCAAGCGCGTGCCGATGACGGCGATGCCGCAGCTCGTGGCGGCCTTCCACTCGCTCGTCGGCCTCGCCGCCGTCGCGGGCGCGGCGGCGACCCTCTACGCGCCGCAGGCGGTGGGCATCCTCGAGAACGGCCACATCCACAAGGAGTCGCTGTTCGAGATGGCGCTCGGCGCGGCGATCGGCGCGATCACCTTCACCGGCTCGGTCATCGCCTTCGCCAAGCTCGACGGGCGCATGTCCGGCAAGCCGATCATGCTGCCGAGCCGCCACCTCATCAACATCGGCCTCGCGGTGGCGCTGGTCGTGCTGATCGCGGTGTTCATCGGCGGCGAGAGCAAGGTCGTGTTCTGGCTGATCGTGCTGCTGTCGTTCGCGCTCGGCGGCCTGCTCATCATCCCGATCGGCGGCGCCGACATGCCCGTCGTCGTCTCGATGCTGAACTCGTACTCGGGCTGGGCCGCGGCCGGCATCGGCTTCACGCTCGGCAACCTCGCGCTGATCATCACCGGCGCGCTGGTCGGCTCCTCGGGCGCGATCCTGTCCTATATCATGTGCCACGCGATGAACCGCTCGTTCATCTCGGTGATCCTCGGCGGCTTCGGCGGCGACGCGCCTGCGGCCGGCGGCGGCGAGGTCGAGACCCGGCCGGTCAAGCAGGGCTCGTCGGACGACGCGGCCTACATCATGAAGAACGCCGAGCGGGTCATCATCGTGCCGGGCTACGGCATGGCGGTGGCGCAGGCCCAGCACTCGCTCCGCGAGATGGCCGACCTGCTCAAGAAGGAGGGCGTCGACGTGAAGTACGCCATCCATCCCGTCGCCGGCCGCATGCCCGGTCACATGAACGTGCTGCTCGCCGAAGCCAACGTCCCCTACGACGAGGTGTTCGAGCTGGAGGACATCAACGGCGAGTTCCCGCAGGCCGACGTGGCCTTCGTGATCGGCGCCAACGACGTCACCAACCCGGCCGCCAAGACCGACAAGACCTCGCCGATCTACGGCATGCCGATCCTCGACGTGGAGCGGGCCAAGACCGTTCTGTTCATCAAGCGCGGCATGGGCTCGGGCTACGCCGGCGTCGAGAACGAGGTGTTCTTCCGCGACAACACGATGATGCTGTTCGGCGACGCCAAGAAGGTCGTCGACCAGATCCTCAAGAACCTCTGATCCGGGCTTCCCGGGGTCGGGGTCGAAGGGCGGGCAGCGATGCCCGCCCTTTTTGCGTCGCGCAGCCCCCGCGTCCTCGGCTGCGGCCCGCGGGAATGGCGCCGGAGCGTCCTCAAGCGAGGCGGATCCCGGCTCGCGTGAAGAAAACGCGCGCTCTCAGCGCGATGGAGCATCGTCCGTGATCCCTGGATCACGGACGATGCTCCAGGCATGACAGACGTCGAGCGGGGCCCTACAACGCGCAACGCCGACCGCCGATCCGGCGCGATGGATCTCCAACCCGGGGCTGGCATGTCGCCCGAGACTTCCGATCCCGATCGACTGGCCGAGTTGGAAGCGTTCGCCGTCCTCGACACGGCACCCGAGGAAGCCTTCGACGACGCGGTGCAGATCGCCCGCACGATCTGCCTCGCCCCCGTGGCCCTGGTCAGCCTCGTCGCCGCCGACCGGCAGTGGTTCAAGGCCCGCGTCGGCTTCCCGCGCTGCGAGACCGACCTGAACGCGTCGGTCTGCAAGTACGCGCTCGGCGAGCCCGATCTCCTCGTCATCCCCGACCTGACGCTGGACCCGCGCACCCGCGACAACCCGCTGGTGACCGGCGATCCGCGGATCCGCTTCTATGCCGGGGCGCCGCTGCGCACGACGAGCGGCAGGGCGCTGGGCAGCCTCTGCGTGATCGACAACGTGCCCCGGCCCGACGGCCTCACCGAGGAGCAGGCGGACGCGCTGCGGCGGCTCGCGCGGCAGATCATGATCCTGATGCGCGAGCGGCGCCAGCTGGTCCGCCTGCGGGCGGAGGAGCGCCTGACCCGCGCCGCCTCGATCCGCCGGGCGGCCCTGATCGAGCTCGGCGACCACCTGCGCGACGTGGCCTCGGTGGCGGCGATGACCGCCAAGGCGGCGGAGATCGTCGGGCGGACGCTCGACGCGAGCCGGGCCGGCTACGGCGAGATCGACGCCAGCGGGGCGCAGGTCACCGTCCTCGAGGACTGGACCGCGTCCGGCGCCGGCAGCCTCGCCGGGACCCATCGCTTCGCCGATTTCGGCCGGCTGGGCGCCTCGATCGAGCGCGGCGACGCCCTCGTCGTCCGCGCGGTCGCGGACGATCCGCGCACCGCCGCGTTCGCGGCTCCGTTCGCGGCGCTCGCCATCGGCGCGATGCTCGACGTGCCGGTGCGGGAGCGCGGGCGCACGGTGGGGCTGTTCTTCGTCCACGCCGCGGCGCCGCGCGACTGGCTGCCGGAGGAGATCGCCTTCGCCCGCAACGTCGCGGACCGGGTCCAGGTCGGCATCGGCCGCCTGCGGGCCGAGGAGCAGCAGGCGGTGCTCAACCGCGAGCTCAGCCACCGCATGAAGAACACGCTGGCGATGGTGCAGGCCATCGCGATGCAGACCATGCGCAACGCCACCGACCTCGAAGCCGCCCGCGACGCCCTCGCCAACCGGCTGATCGCGCTCGGCAAGGCCCACGACATCCTGCTCGACGGCACCCGCGAGAGCGCCAGCCTGGAGAAGGTCGTCCACGGCGCGCTGACGATCCACGACGACGCCCAGGCGGGCCGCCTGCGGCTGTTCGGGCCGCACGTTCAGGTCGGCTCCAAGGCCGCCCTGTCGCTGTCGCTGATGATCCACGAGCTGGCGACGAACGCCGCCAAGTACGGCGCCCTCTCGACGCCCGCGGGCTTCGTGGTGGTCGACTGGTCGATCGACCCGGAGGGCCGCGAGCCGATGGTCCGGCTGCGCTGGGCCGAGAGCGGCGGGCCGCGGGTCGCGCACCCGACCCGGATGGGGTTCGGCAGCCGCCTGATCGAGCGCGGCCTCGCCGGGGCGATCGGCGGCGAGGTCCGCCTGACCTACCCGCCCGACGGCGTGCTGTGCGAGCTGGCCGTGCCCCTGGCCGGGATGGAGGCCGACGAGTAGCGCCGACGCCCGCACGCGGACCGGGATTTGGCCGCCGTTGCGGTCTATGGTGCGCCCCGTGTCAGTCCTGCTTCCAGAGTCCCGCGCCTTCCTCGGCGTCACCCGGTCCATCCTCGGGCGGCCGTGGCGGGAGCGCTGCGCCGACCCGGCCGCGCAGGCCTACGCCGCGACCATGGTCCAGGCCCATGGCCTGCCGGACCTGCTCGCCCGCGTGCTTGCCGGGCGCGGCGTCCGGCCGGACGGGTCGGAGGCCTACCTGCGCCCGCGCCTGCGCGACCTGATGCCCGACCCCGCCTGCCTCGTCGACATGGAAGCCGCCGCCGATCGCCTCGCGCGGGCGGTGCGGCAGGGCGAGAGCGTCGCGGTGTTCGGCGATTACGACGTCGACGGCGCCGCGAGCGCGGCCCTGCTGGCCGGATACCTGCGCGCGCTCGGCGTGCCGACCCGCATCCACATCCCCGACCGGATCACCGAGGGCTACGGCCCGAACACCGCCGCGGTCGCCGCGCTGGCGGGGGAGGGGGCGACCCTGCTGGTCTGCGTCGATTGCGGCACCAGCGGGCACGGGCCCCTGGCGGAGGCGGCGCGGATCGGCCTCGACGTGCTCGTCCTCGACCACCACGGCGCCCCCGAGCTGCTGCCGCCGGTGCGCGCGCTGGTGAACCCGAACCGCCTCGACGACCTGTCGGGCCTCGGCCATCTCTGCGCCGCGGGCGTCGTGTTCCTGACGCTGGTGGCCCTGGCCCGGACGCTGCGGGCGGAGGGGGCCTTCGCCGCGCGCCCCGAGCCGTCGCTGACCGACGCCCTCGACCTGGTGGCGCTGGCCACCGTCGCCGACGTGGTGCCGCTGACCGGCCTCAACCGCGCCTTCGTGGTCCAGGGGCTGACCGTGATGCGCGCCCGCGGCCGCCACGGCCTCGCGGCGCTCCTCGATGCCGCCGCCCTCGACGGGCCGCCGGAGGCGTGGCACCTCGGCTATCTCCTCGGCCCCCGCATCAACGCTGGCGGGCGCATCGGCGACGCGGGTCTGGGCGCGCGCCTGCTCACCACCGACGACCCCGCCGAGGCCGCCCGCATCGCGGTCGAGCTCGACCGCCTGAATCGCGAGCGCCAGGCGATCGAGGCGCAGGCCGTGGCCGAGGCCGAGGCCGAGATGGACCACGCGCTCGGCCGCGACCCCGATCGCCCGGTACTGGTCGCGGGCAGCGCCGAATGGCATCCGGGCATCGTCGGGCTGATCGCGGCTCGGCTCAAGGAGCGCTTCGGCCGGCCGGCCTTCGCCTTCGCCCTGCGGCCGGACGGGACGGCTACCGGCTCGGGGCGCTCGATCGCCGGCGCCGACCTCGGCCACGCCGTCCGCGCCGCCGTCGCGGCGGGTCTCGCGACGAAGGGCGGCGGCCACGCCATGGCCGCGGGCGTGACCCTCGCCGGCCCCGACCTGACGCGCTTTGCCGCCTTCCTCGCCGCGGACCTGGCGGACGCGGTGGCGCAGGCGCGCGCGGTCGAGGCGCTGCTCGTCGACGGCACGGTCAGCGCCGGCGGCGCCACGGCCGAGACCGTCCGCCTGATCCAGCGCGCCGGCCCGTTCGGGCAGGGGGCGCCGGAGCCGGTCTTCGCCCTGCCGCGCCACCGCATCGTCGATGCCGGCCTCGTCGGCCACGGCCATGTCCGTGCGCGCCTGCGCAGCCGCGACGGGCAGGCGGTCGGCGCGATCAGCTTCCGCAGCGCGCAATCGCCGCTCGGGCAGGCGATCCTGGCGGGCATCGGCTCGGAGTTCCACGTCGCCGGCACGCTCGCCAGCGACCGCTGGCGCGGGGCCGAGCGCGCGCAGGTCCGCATCTGCGACCTGAGCCCCGCCGCGTGATCGCCGCCGCCCCGCGCGATGCCGGTCCGTCCGCTCTCGCGACATCGTTAACGCGGCGTGGAGGCGCGCGGCCCTAAGCTGCGCGCATGCGCTCCTTCCTCCCCGCCGTCGCCCTTCTCCTCGCCGCAGCGCCGGCGCTCGCCGGCGGGGCCGAGGAATTCTTCATGGGCCGCCCGCCCTCGGCCGGCGTGGTGCAGGGCGGCGTCTTCGGGGCGGGCGGCTCGGACTACCTCGGCGAGATGCGCGACGAGCGGTTCGCGGCACCGCGCGCGGTGCGGCCCGCCCGGAGCGCCCGCCGCGTCGTGCACGCCGCGCGCGTCCGGCCCGGCGATGCGTCGCCGGTCGTCGCACGGCCCTACTTCAAGCCCTGACACGGTTCTCGCGCGATCGAAGGGAAGCCGGATCCGGCAAGTCCGCGAAGCCCGGATCCGCCCTCCCGAAGCCACCCGCCGGATCGTCGCGACGCGATCGTCCCGATCCGGCCCAGCGTTTCATCCGCCGTGCCGCGTGGGGCCCATCACGTCGTGAGGGTCAGGGGCGATCCATATGAGCTTCACGCAAGATCAGGCCGTGCCGAATCGGCGGCCTGTATTGCTGGAAGGCGTCTTCTATCCTCATGACGTTGCGTTTCGTTGCCGTCGCGGCCGCTCTCGTCATCGGCGTTTCCGCCCCCGTCTCGTCCGCGCGCGCGTTCAGCTACGAGGCCCCCGTCGACCGCTTCGCGCCGCCGTCCCCCTCTGACGACCTGGCCACGGGTTCGGTCGGGATCGGCGGCGACGGCACGCCGCGCACCGGCGGGTGCGTGCCGAGCTCGGCGAGCGAGGGCGACGCCAACCGGCAGACCCGGCCGGTGAGGCAGTACGGCCAGACCAGCGGCGGCAGCCGTTGCTGAGCGGGACGCGGACCGGGATCGAGACCATGACGCTGTTCGACGACGCGATGATCGGCGCCTTCGTCTGCGGCCTCGTCGTCACCGCCTACGGCTCCGTCAGCGTTCCGATCGCGCTCTGACGGACGGCGCCCATCGTTCTCGCGAGCCGAAGAGGACGCGGTCCCCCTCTCCCCAGCGGGAGAGGGGCCGCGCTGAGCTTCGACGATGCATCCGCGCCCTCGGCCGGGACGCCGCGGCGCGCCGCCGGCTGCCGCCGCCCGAAGTCCAGACCGTCAGGTTTCGAACATTGGAATGTAACCAGATGTATCAAGGTTGCGAAAAACATACAAATTGACAAATTCGCCAGCTTGACCATAAGATGATGTCGCGGCCTATGGTGATGAATTCTAGGTGAATGTCTTTTTCAGACTTGATTAAACCGCCCGGCCCTAGCACCCGTAGCCACGGCGACGGACCTGGCGTCCGCGACGCACCGGAGGCCTGAGGGCCGCGCCCGGTCGTTCGCAGGCGGTCGGGTCGCGAGGCGTCGCCCCGCTTTGCCAGGACGGCCGACGATGCACGACATCTCCGACGAACGCGGTGCCGACGACGCGATCGGGCGCGTGGCCGGCGATGCCGTGCCGACGCCCGAGCGGCGGCCGCGCGGCGGCGACCGGCGGCTCGATCCGGAGACGCGGCGCCGGATCGGGCGCAGCCTGCGGGTGCTCTACGCGGGCCTGCTCGCTCAGCCGATCCCCGAGCGGTTCGAGGCGCTCGTCGCGGAATTCGCCGCCCGGTCGGAAAAGGAATCCGCGCGATGATCCAGGCCTGTGCCCCCGTCGGAACGCCCGCCGGCGCCGACGCCGAGATGCGCGACCTCCTGCTCGGCGCGATCCCGGCGCTGCGCGCCTTCGCCTTCTCGCTGACCTACGATTTCGACCGCACCGACGACCTCGTGCAGGACACGCTGATGCGGGCCTGGACCAAGGCCGAGAGCTTCCGCCGCGGCACCAACCTCACGGCGTGGCTGTTCACGATCCTGCGCAACCTGTTCTATTCCGAGCAGCGCAAGCGCAAGCGCGAGATCGAGGATGCCGACGGCGGCCATGCCGGGCGGCTGACCAGCCTGCCCGAGCAGGAGGTCCGCGTGGAGATGCGCGCGTTCCAGAGCGCGCTGAACCTGCTGCCGCTGGCCCAGCGCGAGGCGCTGGTTCTCGTCGGCGCGCAGAGCTTCACCTACGAGGAGGCGGCCGAGATCTGCGGGGTCGCCGTCGGCACGATCAAGAGCCGGGTCAGCCGCGCGCGCGGGCGGCTGATCGAGAGCCTCGGCATGGACGACGCCGGCGACGTCGGCACCGACGCCCGCACCCGCGCCGCCCTCGACGCCCGCTGATCGCCGCCCCGGATCGGGGAGGGTGCATGACGTCGCGGCATGTTCGCTGAGGTTCAAGTTATCGTTGAGGTTTCGGGAATATAATTCTCGGGCAGGACCATAATCGAAACGAAGGCTTTACGGATCTGCAAGACATCGCATCGTAGACCCTCCCCTTGGGAGCTCTGCGATGCGATGGAAGCTCGGCGGCGGTATCGCCGCAATTGTGATGCTCGGTGCGGTTTGCGGTCCGGCCGCGAGCGGACCGGCGGCGCAGCGGGCCGCCGGGCGCGAGGCCTATGCCCCGCCTTCCGCGATCCCGTTCCCGGAGACCAATCCCTACGCCCAGGCCAAGGCGGAACTCGGCCGAAAGCTGTTCTTCGATCCGATCCTGTCGGCCGACCGCGACCGGGCCTGCGTGACCTGCCACCTGCCCGACCTCGCCTGGGCGGACGGGCGCAAGCGCGCGCCGGCCCGCAACGATTCCGACATGGACCTGCGGACGCCGAGCCTGCTCAACATCGCTTGGCAGGAGGGCCGCCTCGGCTGGGACGGCAAGTTCCGCGACCTCGAGAGCGTCGCCTTCGTCCCGATCAGCGCGCCCGGCAACATGGGCCTGCCCGCCGACGACGCGGTGGCGCGCCTGTCGGCGGATGCCGCCTATGCCGCCGCCTTCGCCGAGGCCTTCGCCGATCCCGGCGTCACCAAGGACCGGATCGAGGCGGCGCTCGCCACCTTCCAGCGCCTGATCGTGTCCGGCGTGAGCCCGTTCGACCGCTGGATCGCGGGCGACGAGACGGCGATCCCGGTCGCCGCCAAGCGCGGCTTCGACTTGTTCAACGGCCGCGCGAACTGCGCCGCCTGCCATGGCGGCTGGGCCTTCACCGACGGCTCGTTCCACGACATCGGCACGGCGACCGGCGCGGATCTCGGACGCGGGCGCTTCGTGCCGAGCTCGGAGGCCCTGCGCTACGCCTTCAAGACCCCCGGCTTGCGCGAGGTCGCCGGCCGCGGCGCCTACATGCACGACGGATCGATCGCGACGCTGGAGGCGGTGATCGATCTCTACGACCGCGGCGGCATCGCACGCCCGAGCCGCTCGCCGGAGATCCGCCCGCTGAACCTCACGAGCGCGGAGAAGGCCGACCTGCTGGCCTTCCTGCAGACGCTCACCGCGCCGGCCGGGAACGACCGCGCCCTCGCGGACCTGACCGGCGACGCGCCGAAGCCGTAACCGGGCCGGACGGCGGGCGCGGCCCCGGATGCGTCCGCGGCGGCGTCGCCGGCAGCATCGTCGCGCGCCCCTCGATCCACCTGGCTCGGGAATGCCCTAGCGGAACAGCGGCAGCCCAGCGCCGAGCAGGGCGAGGCCGGTCACCAGAAGCACGCCGCCGCAGGATTCGAAGGTGGCGGCGCGCAGGCCCGCACGCGGCGCGAAGCCGGCCAGCCCGATCCCGGCACCGAGGCTCGCGAGACTTGCCAAGCCGATCATCCGCAATCCCCCCACGCTTGGTCCGGCCGGCGATGTCGGGTTCCGGCCGCGCCAGGATCGCCGGCCAACACTGAGCGAAGTCTTGCGCGGCCGTCCGAAGAGCTGGGAATCCGCGTCCATGCTGAATGGCGCGTTGCCCGGCACGGCGCCCTAGACGGGATTCGCTTTCAGCCGATTCTACCCGGCACCCACAGCGTTAACCTTTTCGACACGGACGTTAACAAACCCTTGGCAAAATCCGGCGGCTTAGTTCTAAATGCATCGGTAAGCACTGTTCTGACCCGTTGTGACGAGGCTTCGATGCGGACCTTTGAGTGGCGTTGCTCTTCTCCGTTTCTTGCCGGCGCCCTAGCCCTTCCCGCGACCCTGCTCGCCAGCAGCGAGGCCAGCGCCCATGTGAAGTGGTTCTGCGCCTACGACGTCGCCGGCCAGCCCCGCGGCCTCGAGCAGGTGCTCTGCCTCGACTTCGAGTGGCTCGTCGGCCTGTCGGTCCTGTGCCTGATGTTCGGGTGCCTCGCCGAGGGCACCCCGCTCGGCACCGCGCTGCTCAACGCCCTGGACCGGGTCACCGCGCGGCTGCGCACCGACACCGAATTGCTGGTGCGGGCGACGCTGGGCTTCTTCTTCGTCTCGCTCTGGACGCTCGGCGGCATCATCCTCACCCCCGAGCTCAAGACCGACGCGGCCTGGATCCCGTGGTTCCAGCTCGCGCTTGCGGCCTGCCTGATCTGGCACCGCACCCTGCCGCTGGCCGGCGCCGGCATCGTCGTGCTGTTCGGCTACGCGACCTGGAGCTACGGCGCGTTCCATCTGGCCGACTACCCGGTCTTCCTCGGCGTCGCCGCCTACCTGATCCTCACCGGCCTCGACCGCACCCTCTACGGCATCCGCCCCATCGAGGTGGTCCGCGCCGCCGCCGCCGTCACCCTGATGTGGGCCTCGGTCGAGAAGTGGGCCTACCCGGAATGGACCGCGCCGCTTTTGGCCGCCAAGCCCGAGATGACCTTCGGCGCCTCGCCCGAGCTGTTCATGAAGGCTGCCGGCGTCGTCGAGTTCACCCTGGCCTTCGCCCTGATCTGGACGCCCCTGGTGCGCCGCACCGCCGCGATCATCCTGGCCGCGATCTTCGTCTCCGCCGTGTTCGAGTTCGGCAAGGTCGATGCGATCGGCCATTCCGGGATCATCGTGGTGCTGATCGGCATCGCCGCCGACGACGCCCGCAGCGCCGTCCGCCGCCGCGACGTGGCGCTGGCCCCGGCCTACTACGCGGTGGCGCTCACCGGCTTCCTCACGCTCTACTACGTCGGCCATGCGGCGATGTACGGCGCGCTGTTCTCGGCGCCCGTGATCTGATCTGATCGATGCGGACGACGGGCGGGCGGCCTCCGAGAGGGGGCCGCTTTCGCATGTCCGGTGTTCGGACGGGTAGAAGGCGCGGAGGATCGGCGTGCGGTGGGGGAGGGCGGGCATGGCGCTGGCTCTGGGCGGGCTCGCGCTCGCCGGCGCCGTGCTGGTGGCGCGCGGGCCGGAGCCCGGGGGCATCGAGGACGTGTGGCTGCTGTTCGGCGCGCCCGACAGCGGCGCGGTGGACCTGCCGACCGTCTCGCGAAGCGCGGGCGACGCGCTCGCCTGCCCGCCCGGCCAGTGCCGCGCGGTCTCGGATCGCGTGCCGCCGGTGCTGCCGGTGCCGGGCGAGCGCCTGCGCGCCATCGTCGCCGCGGTGGCGGCCGAGGAGCCGCGCACCGAGCTGGCCTTCCAGGCCCGCTGGGCCGAGGAGGACCGCTACGTCGTCCGCTCGGAATGGCTGCGGCTGCCCGACACGGTCGCCGTCGCGATTCTCGGCGCCGGCGAGGGCCGATCGACCCTGGCCCTGTACGCCCGCCCGCAATTCGGGTTGCTCGATGCCGGCGGCAACCGGGCCCGCCTGGAGCGCTGGCTCGACCGGATCGAGGGTTTGGCGCGGGCCGAGGCCGCGCGGTGACGCGGGCGTCTCAGCGCGCGGCGAGCAGCGGCCCGAACACGTCGATCACCCCGTTGATGGTGATCTGGGTGCCGACGCAGAGCAGCAGGAACGCGAACAGCCGGCCGAGCACCCGCGCCCCGATCGGCCCGAGCAGGCTCACCACCCGGTCGGCCGAGGCGTAGATCAGCGCCACCGTCGCGGCGACGCCGAGCGCGGCCAGCGACACGCCGACGTAGAAGCCGAGCCGGTCGGCCATCACGGCCGGACGGTTCGAGCCGAGGGTGATCGCCACCGCGATGGTGCCCGGGCCGGTGGTGAAGGGCAGGGTCAGCGGGAAGAACGCGATCTCGGACAGGGGATCGACCGATCTCTGCCCATCCGCCGGCGGCTGGGCGGGAGCGGCGGCCGCCGCCGCTCGGGGCGCGGTCGGCGCCGCCGCTTGGCTTCCGGCTTGCGCTGCCGCTTGGGTCGCTCCTTGTCCCGTCGTCGAGGAGACCTCGGCCTGCTTGCGCGCCTCGCGGGCTTCCGGCCGGTTCAGCAGCCCCCAGGCGGAGGCGCCGACGACGAGCCCGCCTGCGATGCGGAGCGCGCCGAGCGACACGCCGAAGAAGTTGAGGATCGGCGCGCCGGCCCACAGCGCCGCCAGCATGATCAGCAGCGCGTATCCGCCGATCCGGCCGGCGAGCCAGACCCGGTCGTCGTGGCTGTGCCCCGCCGTCACCTGCGCGAAGATCAGCGCCCCGCCGAGCGGGTTGACGATCGAGAACAGGCTCGAGAGCGCGAGCAGGAACTGCTGGATGGCCGCTTCGACGCTCATGGTGTCTTCGCGAGTCTCCGTCGAGACGGGGTTGGGCCGGGCCGCCGGCGTCGGCGTGCGGAGCGTCGGGCTTAACCCGGCGCGGGCGCCGGCACGAGCACCCGCGCGGGCGCGAGGCGGCGGGCGCGGTGGACCTGCTGCACGGTGATCGGCCGGTAGAGCTGCTTGGTGGCGTGCACCACGTGGAGGCCGGCGAAGGGGAGCGAGAGGCCCGTCCCGACCCGCTCCCAGGCGGCGGCGGTCTGCAGCATCACCCGCGAGCGCAGCGGCGGCATGTAGAGCGTCTCGGCCCAGTCCTCCGGCGAGAACAGCGTGTCGCGCATCAGCCGGCTCAGCTGCGAGCGGCTGTAGGGCTGGCCGTGCCCGAACGGCGTCGCGTCGCGCCGCGCCCAGACCCCGCGCCGGTTCGGCACGACGAGGATCATCCGCCCCCCCGGCGTCAGCGTGCGCCAGACCTCCCGGAGCAGTTCCGTCGGGCTCTCCACCGCCTCGAGCGCATGCACCAGGATCACCCGGTCGATCGCCGCATCCGGCAGCGGCATCATCGTCGGGTCGGCGAGCGCCGAGCACGAGCGGCCGGCGCCGGGCCAGTTCACCACCCCTTGCGTCGCCGGCATGAAGGCCAGCGTCCGCTCGGCGATGCAGTGGACCGGGCTCAGATAAGGCACCGCGTAGCCGAGCCCGAGCACGCGCAGGCCGGAGACCGAGCCGAGGAAGCCGTGCAGGGGGCGGGCGACGATCCGGTGCGTCGTGACGCCCAGCGGCGTGGCGTAGAAGGCCCGCAGGTCGGTGACGTCGAGGCGCATGGGTCGGAGCTGGAGCGGCGGCGGGGAAGGCCGGCGTCCCGGCCCGATGGCGATTCAATGGGGCCGGGCACCCGCCGCGACAAGGCGCAGGCGGCGACTTGCAGGGCGACGCGCCGGGGAACCCCCCGGTTTCCGCATCCGTTCCCCGCCCGATACGGCCGGACCGGCCGCGAGCCCGGAGACGCGTTCATGGCCACGGCCCCCGAGATCCGCACCTTCCTGTGCCGCAGCGACAACATCGGCGTGCTCATCCGCGACCCCGCCACCGGCGCCTGCGCGGCGATCGACGTGCCGGAGGCGGCGCCGGTCCTGGCGATGCTGACGCAGACCGGCTGGCGGCTCACCGACATCCTGGTCACCCATCGCCACGGCGACCACATCGCGGGCATCCCCGAGGTCAAGCGCGCGACCGGCGCCCGCGTCACCGCCCCGGCCAAGGCCGGCCCGGCGATCCCCGACGTGGACCGCACCGTGTCGGAGGGCGACACCGTCCGGGTCGGCGACCTCTCGGCCGAGGTGTGGGAGACGCCGGGGCATTGCGCCGACCACGTCACCTACTGGTTCGCCGAGCCGGGAATCGTGTTCTCCGGCGACACCCTGTTCACCCTCGGCTGCGGCCGGGTGATGGAAAGCCCGCCCGAGACCCTGTGGCGGTCGCTCGAGCGGTTCCTGCCGCTGCCGGATGCGACACATGTGTACAGCGGGCACGATTACGTTCTGTCGAACGCCCGCTTCGCGCTCGCAGCAGAGCCCGGCAACGCGGATCTGCACGGCCGCCTGCGCGAAGCGGAAGAGCTAAAATCCTCCGGCCGCTTCCTGGTTCCCTCTACGATGGCGGCGGAACGGGCGACCAACCCGTTCCTGCGGAGCGGCCTGCCGGCACTGAAGACGGCGGTGGGACTCGACGAAGCTGCTGACCCGGCAACGATTTTTGTTGCACTGCGAGAATGGAAGAACCGCTTCTGACGCACAGGTTTTCAAGGAAATTTTGTTGCCTTCTCAAAGAGAAGTGAACATAGGACATTCGACAGGCGCTAAACCGTCTGATCGATAGGCTCCCGGAGGGAGGCTCGACGTCAACGGAAGCGTGTTCCCGCTTCTTTCGGTCAGATGGGGGTCCGTCTCGCCTTACCACCTCTCGTCCTCACGCCTCCCGCTTCCCTTCCTTCAACCGGATCCCGAGCCGCGTTCCGAAGAGCCCGCCGCCAAAGCGACGGCGACGGGACGGTCCCCGTCCGATGCGGACCGTCCGGCCCGCGCCCCCGCGGCCGCCCGATCCCGGGTGGCGCCGATCTCCGCCGACGTGCGGCTGCTCGGGATCGCCACCGAGCATCTGGCCCGGCTCGGCCCCAAGCGGGTCACCGTCGTCGCCGTCGCCGCCGAAGCCGGCATGACGCACGCCAACGTCTACCGCTACTTCCCCTCGAAGGACGCCCTGCTCGACGCCGTCGCCGGCCGCTGGCTGCGGGACATCGAGACCCGCCTGGCCGGCATCGCCGACGCGCCCGACCCGGCCGACGACAAGATCGAGCGGCTGCTGACCGCGCTCGCCGCCCTGCAGCGCGACGCGCTCCAGGACGAGCCGAACCTGTTCGCGGTCCATCTCGACGCCACGGTCGCCGCCAGGCCGATCGCCCGCCGACACCGGGTCCGCTTGCGCAGCCTGGTCGAGCGGGTGATCGAGGAGGGGATGGCCACCGGCACCTTCTCGGCGCGCGACCGCGAGCGCGCCATCGCCTACATCTTCGATGCGAGCTACCGCTTCACCCATCCCCTGGCGATCCAGCACGACGCCGAGGTGCCGCGCGATCTGGTCGACGCCCGCTTCGGCGCGGTGATTCACGCGATCCAGCGGGTGCTGCGCGCGGGTATCCTCTGAGCGGAATGACAGGTTCAAAAAGTTGTCATAGCGCCTATCCCGAATTGGCAATCTCCTCCTAAAGCCCTTGAAAAGCTTAGCTTTTCGAGGGCTTTGTTTTGCGCGCCGCACATCCGCCCTGGCCCGAACCCTGCTTGGGCGATCTGCGTCGGGTTGATGGGGCGGTGCTTTTCGGCCACACAGCCGCGCAGGAAAACCGGTCGCGTCGGGCGGCGCCTCGGACGGACTTTCGACCCCCGAGTCGTCGACGCGCTCGCCTCACCCTTTCACGCTAAGCTGGAGACGTCTCGGACATGGCACGCAGCAAGATCGCGCTCATCGGCGCCGGCCAGATCGGCGGAACGCTGGCGCACCTCGCCGGTCTGAAGGAACTCGGCGACGTCGTGCTGTTCGACATCGTCGACGGCGTGCCGCAGGGCAAGGCGCTCGACATCGCCGAATCGGCCCCGGTCGACGGCTTCGACGCGAAGTATTCGGGTGCGAGCGACTATTCGGCGATCAAGGGCGCCGACGTGGTGATCGTCACCGCCGGCGTGCCGCGCAAGCCCGGCATGAGCCGCGACGACCTGATCGGGATCAACCTGAAGGTCATGGAGGCCGTCGGCACCGGCATCAAGGAGAACGCGCCGGACGCGTTCGTGATCTGCATCACCAACCCGCTCGACGCCATGGTCTGGGCGCTGCAGAAGTTCTCGGGCCTGCCGACCAACAAGGTCGTCGGCATGGCCGGCGTGCTCGACTCCGCCCGCTTCCGCCATTTCCTGGCCGAGGAGTTCAAGGTCTCGGTCGAGGACGTCACCGCCTTCGTGCTCGGCGGCCACGGCGACGACATGGTGCCGCTCACCCGCTACTCGACGGTCGCCGGCGTGCCGCTGACCGACCTGGTCAAGCTCGGCTGGACCACCCAGGAGAAGCTCGACGCCATGGTCGAGCGGACCCGCAAGGGCGGCGGCGAGATCGTCAACCTGCTCAAGACCGGCTCGGCCTTCTACGCGCCGGCGGCCTCGGCCATCGCGATGGCCGAGAGCTACCTCAAGGACAAGAAGCGGGTCCTGCCCTGCGCCGCCTACCTCGACGGCCAGTACGGCATCTCCGGCATGTATGTCGGCGTGCCCGTCGTGATCGGCGAGAACGGCGTCGAGCGCGTGCTCGAGGTGACCTTCGACGCGGCCGAGAAGGCGATGTTCGAGAAGTCGGTCGGCGCGGTGAACACGCTGATCGAGGCCTGCAAGGGCGTGAACCCGGCGCTCGCCTAAAGACATTGGGCGAATAGCGAATAGGGGCTAGCGAAGACAGAGCCACGTGCTCTCTGCTGCCCCGGCTCGCTATTCGCCATTCGCCACTCCCTATTCGCCTGCGGAGCGCACATGAACATCCATGAATACCAAGCCAAGGCGGTGCTGAAGGAGTTCGGCCTGCCCGTCTCCAAGGGCGTCGCGATCTTCAGGCCCGAGGAGGCGGAAGCCGCCGCGCGCGAGCTCGGCGGCCCGGTCTGGGTGGTGAAGTCGCAGATCCACGCGGGCGGGCGCGGCAAGGGCACCTTCAAGGGCGCGCCGGCCGGCGCCAAGGGCGGCGTGCGCGTCACCAAGTCGATCGACGAGGTGAAGCAGTTCGCCGGCGAGATGCTCGGCCAGACGCTGGTCACGATCCAGACCGGCGAGGCCGGCAAGCAGGTCAACCGGCTCTACATCGAGGAAGGCGCGCAGATCGCCGCCGAGTTCTACCTGTCGATGCTGGTCGACCGCGAGACCGGGCAGGTCGCCTTCGTCGTCTCGACCGAGGGCGGCATGGACATCGAGACGGTGGCCCACGACACCCCCGAGAAGATCGTCACCTTCTCGGTCGACCCGGCCACCGGCATCATGCCTCATCACGGCCGCGCCGTCGCCAAGGCGCTGGGGCTCGCCGGCCCGCAGGCGAAGGAAGCGGGCGAGCTCACCGCCAAGCTCTACGCGGCCTTCACGGCCAAGGACATGAGCATGCTCGAGATCAACCCGCTGGTGCTGACCGGCGACGGCCATCTCAAGTGCCTCGACGCCAAGATCTCGTTTGATTCGAACGCGCTCTACCGCCACCCCGACATCGTCGCGCTCCGCGACGAGACCGAGGAGGACGCCAAGGAGATCGAGGCCTCGAAGTACGACCTCGCCTACATCGCGCTCGACGGCACGATCGGCTGCATGGTCAACGGCGCCGGCCTCGCCATGGCGACGCTCGACATCATCAAGCTCTACGGCGAGGAGCCGGCGAACTTCCTCGATGTCGGCGGCGGTGCGACCGAGGAGAAGGTCACCGCGGCCTTCAAGATCATCACCGCCGACCCGCAGGTGAAGGGCATCCTCGTCAACATCTTCGGCGGGATCATGAAGTGCGACGTCATCGCCCGCGGCGTGATCGCGGCGGTGAAGACGGTGGGCCTGGAGGTGCCGCTCGTCGTGCGGCTTGAGGGCACCAACGTCGAGGAAGGCAAGGCGATCATCAGCGGCTCGGGGCTCAACGTGATCCCGGCGGACGATCTCGACGACGCCGCGCAGAAGATCGTCGCCGCCGTGAAGAAGGGCTGAAGCGTTATGTCCATCCTCATCGACGCGAACACCAAGGTCATCTGCCAGGGCTTCACCGGCAAGAACGGGACCTTCCATTCCGAGCAGGCGCTGGCCTACGGCACCAAGATGGTCGGCGGCACCTCGCCCGGCAAAGGCGGCTCCAAGCACCTCAACCTGCCGGTCTTCGACACGGTCGGCGAGGCCCGCGAGGCCACCGGCGCGACCGCGTCCGTGGTCTACGTGCCGCCGCCGGGCGCGGCCGACGCGATCTGCGAGGCGATCGCGGCCGAGATGCCGCTGATCGTCTGCATCACGGAAGGCATCCCGGTGCTCGACATGGTGCGGGTCAAGCGTGCGCTGATCGGCTCGAAGTCGCGCCTCATCGGGCCGAACTGCCCCGGTGTCGTCACCGCCGGCGAATCGAAGATCGGCATCATGCCGGCCAACATCTTCAAGCCGGGCTCGGTCGGCATCGTCTCGCGCTCCGGCACGCTGACCTACGAGGCGGTGTTCCAGACCTCGACCGCCGGCCTCGGCCAGACCACCGCGGTCGGCATCGGCGGCGACCCGGTGAAGGGCACCGAGTTCATCGACATGCTCGAGATGTTCCTCGCCGACGAAAAGACGACGTCGATCGTGATGATCGGCGAGATCGGCGGCTCGGCCGAGGAGGAGGCGGCGCAGTTCCTGGCCGACGAGGCCAAGCGCGGCCGCAAGAAGCCGATGGTCGGCTTCATCGCCGGCCGCACCGCGCCTCCGGGCCGCCGCATGGGCCATGCTGGCGCGATCATCTCCGGCGGCAAGGGCGGCGCCGAGGACAAGATCGCGGCGATGGAGGCCGCGGGCATCCGCGTCTCGCCGTCGCCGGCGCGCCTCGGCTCGACGCTGGTCGAGGTCCTGAAGGGCTGAAACCGAGTGACAGCCGCGCGCGTATGACCCGCGCGCGGCTGTGTTGCAGCGCACGCAAGCCGGTGACGCCCATATGATGGGCGACGGAGCGCCCGCTTCGTGCGCCCACAGGAATCGCAGCGCGGTCCGCGCCTTCCGCTCGCGGAGGCGCCTCCCGCGCGATGACGCGGCTCATCCGCACCGGCGGAGGGCCCGAAGGACAGGATGACCCGCCGATGGCACGCCAGGACGTGAACGAAGCGCTGCTGGAAACCTCGTTCCTCTACGGCGGCAACGCCGCCTACATCGAGGAATTGCAGGCGGCCTACGCCCGCAACCCGGCTTCGGTCGACCCCGAGTGGCAGAGCTTCTTCAAGGGGCTCGGCGAGGACGAGACCCTGGTCGAGAAGAACGCGGCCGGCGCCTCGTGGACCAAGCCGAACTGGCCGGTGCCGGCCAACGGCGAGATCGTCTCGGCGCTCGACGGCAACTGGGCGACCCTGGAGAAGGCGGTCGGCGAGAGGATCCTCGCCAAGGGCGCGGAGAAGGGCGAGCAGAGGCCCGGCAAGCCCGCCGACGGCCTCGCCGTCACCGGCAAGACCGGCGTCTCGGTCGAGCAGGCGACCAAGGATTCGGTCCGCGCGATCATGCTGATCCGCTCGTACCGCATGCGCGGCCACCTGCACGCCAAGCTCGACCCGCTCGGGCTGGCCCCCCGCGGCGACCACGAGGAGCTGCATCCGCAGCATTACGGGTTCCTCGAATCCGACTGGGACCGGCCGATCTTCCTCGACAACGTGCTTGGGCTGGAATTCGCCACGATCCGCGAGATCGTCGCGATCCTGGAGCGGACCTACTGCCAGACCCTCGGCGTCGAGTTCATGCACATCTCCGATCCCGAGGAGAAGGCGTGGCTGCAGGAGCGCATCGAGGGCAAGGACAAGGAGATCTCGTTCACCCCCGAAGGGCGCCGCGCGATCCTCAACAAGCTGATCGAGGCCGAGGGCTTTGAGAAGTTCCTCGACCTCAAGTACACCGGCACCAAGCGCTTCGGCCTCGACGGCTCGGAGGCGATGATCCCGGCGCTCGAGCAGATCATCAAGCGCGGCGGCGCGCTCGGCGTGCGCGAGATCGTGCTCGGCATGGCCCACCGTGGGCGCCTCAACGTGCTCACCAACGTGATGGCAAAGCCGTTCCGTGCGGTGTTCAACGAGTTCAAGGGCGGCTCGGCCTCGCCGGCCGAGGTCGAGGGCTCGGGCGACGTGAAGTACCATCTCGGTGCCTCATCCGACCGCGCCTTCGACGGCAACAACGTCCACCTGTCGCTCACCGCTAACCCGTCGCACCTCGAGATCGTCGATCCCGTGGTGCTCGGAAAGGTCCGCGCCAAGCAGGACCAGCGCGCCAAGCCGAACGTCGTGCGCGCCAGCGTGATGCCGCTCCTGATCCACGGCGACGCGGCCTTCGCCGGCCAGGGCGTGGTCGCCGAGTGCCTCGGGCTGTCGGGCCTGAAGGGCCACCGCACCGGCGGCTCGATCCACTTCATCATCAACAACCAGATCGGCTTCACCACCGATCCGCGCTTCTCGCGCTCCTCGCCGTACCCGTCCGACGTGGCGAAGATGGTCGAGGCGCCGATCTTCCACTGCAACGGCGACGACCCGGAGGCGGTGACCTTCGCCACCAAGGTCGCGGTCGAGTACCGCCAGAAGTTCGGCAAGCCGGTCGTGATCGACATGCTGTGCTACCGCCGCTTCGGCCACAACGAGGGCGACGAGCCGGCCTTCACCCAGCCGAAGATGTACCAGCGCATCCGCAAGCACACCTCGGTGCTGGAGAGCTACGCGCGCAAGCTGATCGAGAACGGCACCCTGAGCCAGGAGGCCTACGACGCCCGAAAGGCCGAGTTCCGGGCGATGCTCGACGCCGAGCTCGAGGTCGCCGGCACCTACAAGGCCAACAAGGCCGACTGGCTCGACGGGCGCTGGTCCGGCTTCAAGGCCGTGCACGAGGACGTGGACGACCCGCGCCGCGGCCGCACCGGCGTGCCGGTCGAGACCCTGCGCGAGATCGCGCAGAAGATCACCCAGGCGCCCCCCGGCTTCCACCTGCACCGCACGATCCAGCGCTTCATGGACAACCGCGCCAAGGCGGTGGAGACCGGCGTCGGCATCGACTGGGCGACCGCCGAGGCCCTGGCCTTCGGCGCGACCATGCTCGACGGAAACCGCGTCCGGCTCTCGGGCCAGGACGTCGAGCGCGGCACCTTCTCGCAGCGCCACGCCGTGGTGATCGACCAGGAGAACGAGCAGCGCTTCACGCCCCTCAACGCCATCCGCGAGGGCCAGGCGCCGCTGGAGGTGATCAACTCGATGCTGTCCGAGGAGGCGGTGCTCGGCTTCGAGTACGGCTACTCGGCGGCCGAGCCGAACGCGCTCGTGCTGTGGGAGGCGCAGTTCGGCGACTTCGCCAACGGCGCGCAGGTGGTGATCGACCAGTTCATCGCGTCCGGCGAGCGCAAGTGGCTGCGCATGTCCGGCCTCGTGATGCTGCTGCCCCACGGCTACGAGGGGCAGGGGCCGGAGCACTCCTCCGCCCGCTTGGAGCGCTACCTCCAGAGCTGCGCCGAGGACAACATGCAGGTCGCCAACTGCTCGACGCCGGCGAACTACTTCCACATCCTGCGCCGGCAGCTGAA